>JAUIKJ010000151.1 GCA_030430835.1 Candidatus Hydrogenedentota bacterium | reverse complement strand
TGATGCAGGGCGAATGGCCACGGGAGCACAACGCATGGACACGGTTAAGGTACGCCCGCTGGGCTTCGGCGCCTTCGGTGTAGGATTCGCCCGGCTGATGATGCGTCTCTTGGGCTGGCACATCCGCGGCGAACGGCCGCAGGTCGACAAGTGTGTCTTCGTCTGTGCGCCCCACATCAAGAACCAGGATCTCTTCATGATGCTCTTCACGGCACTGATCCTGCGCTTGCCCGTGTACTTCCTCATGAAAGACGAAGCCTTTGTGGGGCCCCTCGGCTGGATCTGGCGGCAGATGGGCGGTATCCCCGTGAATCGCCGCGAACGCAAGGATCTCGTCGGTGCCATCGCCAACGCATTTAAGCAACACGACCAGATGTATCTCGTCATCGCGCCGGAAGGCACCCGCAAGAACACCGAGCACTGGCGCACCGGCTACTACTGGATGGCGCACGAGGCGGGTGTCCCTGTGGTCTGTTCACACTGCTGCTACGACAAGAAACAGACCGGCGTCGGCGGCATGCACTACACCACCGGCGATGTCGAAGCGGATTTCGCGCACGTGCGCGCCTACTACGCCGAAGTTATGCCCGACTACAAGCCCGACATTCCCCCGCAAGACAAAGACAAACAGGCGGCAAGCGCCTAAGCCAATTTCGCGTCGGGCGAATATGATCGGCCATGGCAACGGACTGTCTTTACACCGAAGGTGTTGCGCATACCAGCGCAGGCGATCCGTATCCCGCTCGAAGCTTGCGTCGATACCAAGTGCGGACGGCCCACTACCGGCCATAGGCCGAAACCTGCGTCGATGAGAATGGCCACGGCAAAGGACCGTCGTTACACCGAAGGTGTTGCGCATGCCAGCCCAGGGTTGCCGACCAGCGGGAGGCTACCCTGGGTATCCCCAATTACCGCCATCTACCCCAACGGGGTTGCGGCCTGGGATCCCTTCTCCGGCCGCGTGTACCACCACGCCCAGAGAATCAGCAGCGCCTGAAGCGGCAGGCGCAGCACCAGCCCCCAGTACGGCATGCCAAAGTCTTCGTGGTTCACCAGCATGTGCACATGCACCGTGAGAAACACGACCAACATCGCCACGATGCCCCACGCCGCCAGCGTCCGGAAACGCGGATCCAGCAGCAGCGCACCCAGCGCAACCTCCGCCACGCCGCTCCAGGCAACCATCGTCTCGTGCGCAGGGATATAGGGCGGCATAATCTTCGTGTAGAAGTCCGGATTCGCGAAGTGGTTGACGCCGGCGGCGATATAGGCCGCCGCCATCAGGTATTTGAGGACTTCCTTCAGCACGCCCATCGCGCTACCTCCCGGGTAGAAAATGAAAAGGGGCCAGGCAAATTGCCCGGCCCCTGAGTATGCGCGTCCAGCCCGCGTGCAGCAAGCCCGCGAGAATTACCTACTTGTCCTCGATGTCCGCGCCCGCGAAGGCGGTCGCCGCATCGGCCTTGGTCCAGTAGCCAATGCCGCCCGGGCCCGCGAAGGTCTCGTCGGTCGCTTCCAGCAGCTTCTCGCCGTTCAGGTAACCCACGAAGTTCGCGCCGTTCTGCTCAATCTTGATCGTCGTCCAGGCGCCATCTTCCGTCTCGAAGTCTGCGCTGGCAATCTTGCTGCGCTCGCCGTCCTTCACCACGTAGAAGCGGTAGTTTTTCTCCAGCGGGTTGTAGCGCGCAACGTAGTAGTTGTTCTTGTCCTGCACACGCCACATCAGGCCGCCACCGCGATCTTCCTCACCGGAAAGATCCTTGACCATCACGGAGATCGTGCCATTCGTAAACTGGCGCTTCGCCGACCAGAGCAGGTTAAAGGTGCCTGGATGATCGTGGTTCGCTGCCGTCAGCGCGATGGCCACCTCGCCATTCGGGCCCGCAACGCCTTCCGGACGCAGTTCCCAGGTCGCCAGCGGACCCTGCTGCGCGGTCGCTTCGACGACCCAGTCCGCCGGAAGGCCTTCCACGGAACCCTGCTCCGGGTGGTTGCCCGCGACCGGTTCATCGGCGGCCACCATTACCGGGCCTCCGGCAAACTTCGCGCCCTGATCGATCCAGGCGCGCACCAGCCCAATCTGCTCCGGCGTGAGCGGCTCGCCCTCGGGCGGCATGATGTCATAGTCGTCACGCAGGCCCGCCAGCAGCTCCACCAGGAAACTGCCCGCGCTGTCGCCCGCGACGAACGGCGTGCCTTCGATACCACCCTTCAGGAAGAGCTCCGGCGTGTCCATCCGAAACTTCGACTTCATCTTTTCCGGACCATGGCACTCGATACAGCGGGCCTCGAAGATGGGGAGAATATCCTTCTCGTAGCTTACTTCCCGGTCTGCGGCGGGCGGCAGGTCCGCCGCCCCAGCCAGACCGGCCACCGACATCGTCAACACAAGCAATGCACTGCGGTACATCGATACCTCCTTCAGGTAGACAGTTCGCAATTTCGTTCAAAAACAGCCCTGAAATCTAGCATGGCGGCACCCGGCGCCGCAATGGCACCCCACCCGATAATGGACGAAACGCGCCCCAGCCTATTCATTCTCCGTCACTAGCGCCGCCGGCCCATTCACCGGATTGACCCGCATCACCTCTTTGCCCGGAAACAGCAGCACATAGCCGTGCTCCGGGTGGGCTTCTCCCGGCGGGAAGTCGGTGTGTACATACTGTGCGCCGCCGGCCATGCCAGCGTCGCGCCGGTTGACCATCGCTTCCAGGCTTCGGTCCCGGCCCAGACCGCTGTCCGCGCGCGTGCGCACCACATAGCCGCGACGCACCAACTCCGGCGTGTCCTTGCTCTGCGGATTGTCACGCACCATGAAGGCGGCGTCTGGATCGCCCGGTTTCGAACGAGGGAATATCGCGCGGCCCTCGGCCGACGGGCGTCCGGCCAGGTACAGATCACGCGGTTCCCCGCGCGAGTGCAATTCAAACAGTACCTTGCCGCGCGCGTCCGCCAGCGTGGGCCAGCCATCCGAGAGCACGGCCTCCTCCAGCGTGTCGTGATCCCCGCGCACATCGTCCGGAGAGAGCAGTTGCTCCTCGGAGAAGACCGAACGGATATCCGCATCCATACGATCCATCGCCGCGGCATCGGGCATCTTGATGCGGTGATCCATGCGGGCCATGTCTTCCTTGATCTCCAGAAGTATCACGATCGGCACATGCCGCGGATGCGCTTCCGACCACGCACGCACCGTTTCCAGACAGTCGGTGAATATCCGGCACGACGTGCCTTCGTCAAAGCCCGGTACATGAAAGACCTGCCATACGCCTTCGAGGTCGTGCAGGTCAATCTCGAAGGATCGCACGCCCCGATCCAACTGCACATCCAGCGGCGCATGCGAATAGTCCCAGCCTCGCGCCTCCTTCGTGATCGCAATCACCATCTTCAAGCGCTCTTCCGGCGGCCGCTGGTGATAGCTGTTGTGCGTGCCGATCACCTGGATCTGGTTCATCCGCAGCGTATCCGGAAACTGCTCGTCCGGCAGGGGATCGGGCGCCTCAGCGAAGGCGGGGATGGCGAGGGCGATGGCCGCGCACGCTATGCGTCGTAGGAATAATTTCAACTTCTTCCCTCAATGTTTGGACTGCGACGACACCCTTCGCCCTGTCATTCCCGCGAAGGCGGGAATCCAGTGCGCGAAGCGCCAAACAATATAGCTGCGCCGATAGGCGCATGCGCAGTTCTTGCTCTTAATTCAAGTCGTCTTTGCACGATCTCTGGATTCCCGCCTTCGCGGGAATGACAGGTTCGGCGACAACGTATTTTTTCCACGATTTGCTTGGTTTCAGACCGTTTCGTGCTCGTTGGGGTTTCCAGACACTACCGCCCGGCCCAGGCTTCCTCGTAGAAGCGCTGTATTTCTTCGGTGTCCGGCGCGCCGATCTGGTTCTTGAGGCGGTAGGGATCCGCGCCGATGTGGGCCGCAAACTCGCCGAGGCGGGTGTCGGGCACGCCGTGTTCGCGGGCGGCGGGGGAGACGCCCAGGCGATCCAGCAGTGCATGGATGCCCCGTGTGACGGCGGTGGCCAGGTGCACGGCATCGGCGTCGCCGAGACAGGTGGCAAGCGCGGCGACGCGTTCGGGGGCGTGGTGCGCGTTGTAGCGAAAGACCGGTGCGAGCAGCAGCGCGTTGGCCAGCCCATGCGCCACACCGTGCTCGACGGTCAGGTAGTAGCCCATGCCGTGGACCAGGGTCGTGCCTGTCTGGGCGATGGCCATGCCGGCGAGGGCCGACGCATGCAACATCGCGCTGCGCGCTTCGAGGTTCTCCGGAGCATCTGCCGCGATGGGCAGCCATTGCGTCACCAGCGCCGTCGCCTCCAGCGCGAGCACATCGCTCACCGGCGTCGCCTTGTTCGAGAGGTAACCCTCCATCCCCTGGCTCAAGGCGTCCAGTCCGGTGGCAATCGTCACGTGCCGCGGCATCGTCGCCGTCACGGCCGGGTCCAGCAGCGCGACCTTCGGAAAGAGTTCCGCGCCCGCGATGGTCGTCTTCATGCGCGTCGCGGCATCAACAAGCACCGCGTAGGGCGTGACCTCACTTCCCGTCCCTGCGGTCGTGGGCACGGCGATGATGGGCAGCGGTGCCTTCGTATACTGGTCGCGCCCGAAGTAGTCTGTGCAGCGCCCGCCGTTCGTGGCGAGGACCGCGATGGCCTTGGCAGCGTCCATCGGGCTGCCGCCGCCGAGCGCGACAATGCCGTCGCACCCCGCCGCGACGCAGGCCCTTGCCCCGGCCTCACAGACCTCGTTTCCGGGATTCTCGTCCACCGCGTCGAACACGATACACCCGGGCAATTGCGCCACCGCACGGTCCAGCAGGCCCGTTGCGCGCGCGCTGTGTTTGCCCGTGACAAGAAAGAAGCGCGATCCCAAGCGCCGCGCATGATCCCCCAGCGAATCGAAACTGCCCTCACCAAATACCATTTCGGTCGGCATGTGCCATGTATACGCATTCATGTCCGTCATCTTATCGGATCACGGCGATGCGTTTCCGCCGAAGGATGGTGTTTCGAGTTACCGTGTCCTTTCGACCGAAGTTCGTGTCATTTCGACCGGAGGGAGAAATCTTAGACCTCTCTCGTTGGTCGAGGTGACAAGAGGATGGCGCGCGGTTTCCGATCTACATACGATGAGTCACCGTTCAAACTGTGGTGGTCTGGCGAATCCTGCGCTCTAGTGTCCATACCCCGCCACCCTGTCATTTCGACCGGAGGGAGAAATCTTAGACCTCTCTCGTTGGCCGAGGTGACAAGAGGATGGCGCGTGGTTTCCGATCTACATACGATGAGTCACCGTTCAAACTGTGGTGGTCTGGCGAATCCTGCGCTCTAGTGTCCATACCCCGCCACCCTGTCATTTCGACCGTAGGGAGAAATCCAAGACCTCTCCCGTTGGTCGAGGTGACAAGAGGTTGGGCGTGTTGCCGTTGAAGACGGCCGCGATGCGCGGACGCGCTTTTAGCGCCGGTGCAGCATCTGCTCCTTGATCGTATCGACGAGTCCGTCCTTGCCGTGCCCCATCAGGAGTAACTTCTCCCGCGCGGAATCGGCAATCTCGGATCGGGGCGCGGCATCGATCGCCTCCCGCCATGCGGTTACCGCTTCCGTCAGGTGCCCGCGCTTGTAGCAGGTGTTGCCGAGGTCATAATGCGCGCGCGCATACTTCGGGTCCATCTCTACCGCGCGGCGGAAGCGCTCTTCCGCGTCGGCATATTCGCCCGCATTGTAGTGCGCGATACCGAGCTGGGTATAACGCACGGCGTCCTTGTGCGATTCGGTTGCGGGTCCCCGCCAGGCTTTCCGGATGAAGCGCCGCGTCTCCTTGCGCACCCCGGCGAGGGCTTCCCTCGCGCCTTCTTCCGCCCGCAGGTAACGGCGGATGTGCTCACCCACCCCGGCTTCCAGCTTGTGAAAGCGATCAGCAATCGTCTTCGGCATCACGGTACCCCCAAGCAGCCTGATGTCAGTTTACGCCCAATCTTGTTTTTCCGCAATGGCCGCGCTGGCGCATGGGGGGCGGCATCCTTTATAACGGAAGCCTGCAAGCAGGAGGGGAGTCGTTGCCGTTCGAAGCTTATCTGCCGGTTTCCGGGGAAACCGGGCCGCTCCTCGTTCTCAGTGTGATTCTGCTCGCCGGGCTGCTCGGCGGCTGGCTCGCCCGGCTTTGCCGCGCGCCGGGGGTGACGGGGAACATCCTCGCCGGGGTGCTCATCGGCCCCACGGTGCTCAATCTCTTCGGCGACCTTGACGTGGCCGAGGCCCTGCGTCCGCTCTCCACCTTCGCCATGGGCCTCATCGCCGTGTCGGTCGGGAGCCAATTGTCTTACCGCCGCATCCACAATGCACTGCGGCGGATCATCGGCATCGCCTTGGGCGAGGTACTCGTGGTGATGACCCTGGTCGCCGCGATCTCGCGGGCCATCGGTGCCGACTGGCCCACCGCGCTCGTGCTCGGGAGCATCGCCGCCGCCACCGCGCCCGCCACCACCGTCGCGCTGATTCGCGAGAACCGTGCCAAGGGTACCTTCGTCAAGACCCTGCTCTCCGTCGTCGCGCTCGACAACCTGCTCTGCATCATCCTCTTCGCCTTCACCAGCACCATCCTCGCCGACTTCTCCGCGCGCGAAGGCGACTTTTCGCTGGTCTATGCACTGGGACACACGGCCTATCAGTTCGCGGGATCCCTGATGCTCGGGGTCGGCATGGCCGCGGGCGCGAACCTGATGATGCGCCGAATGCACGTGCACGATTTCAGCCTCATCTTCATCGCCATTCTTCTCTGTGTTGGCCTTTCCCAGTACACCGGTCTCAGCCCGCTGCTGACGGCCCTCTTCTTCGGGGTCTATCTGGGCAACGTGGCTGGAGAATCCACGCGCGAACTCAAGGCCTTGGATCCGATCGAGCTGTTGCTGCTCATCTGTTTCTTCACCGTGGCGGGCGCGTCGTTGCACTTCCACAATGTGCAGGAAGCCGGGATGCTCTGCGTCGGCTATCTCATCGCGCGCTTCTCCGGCAAGATGCTCGGCGGCTGGCTCGGCGGACGCCTCTCCGGTGCGTCGCCCCGTAGCCGCAGCAACATCGGCCT
>JAUIKJ010000150.1 GCA_030430835.1 Candidatus Hydrogenedentota bacterium | reverse complement strand
GTCTTGGCTTGGCGGAGGATTGCGCTTAGAACTGCGCGGTCTCGGTGGAGCCTTCAATCGCGGTAACGCTGGACTTGCCCTGGGAGACGATGTTGGTGACAGCGTCGAAGAAGCCGGTGCCGACGAAGGCCTGGTGCTTCACGGCGCGGAAACCGCGTTCTTCTTCGCCGAACTCTTCCTGCTGCATCTCGACGAAGGCCGACATCTGGCGATCGCGGTAGCCGTTGGCGAGCTTCCACATGCCGAGGTTGAGGTTGTGGAAACCGGCGAGGGTGATGAACTGGAACTTGTAGCCCATGGCGCCGAGTTCGTTCTGGAAGCGGGCGATGTCGGTATCGCTGAGCTTCTTCTTCCAGTTGAAGGACGGCGAGCAGTTGTAGGCCAGGAGCTGGTCCGGGTACTGCGCGTGGACGGCTTCGGCGAACTTCTTGGCCATTTCGAGATCCGGGACGCTGGTCTCGCACCACACCAGGTCGGCGTAGGGCGCGTAGGCGAGGGCGCGGGAGATGGCCTGGTCGATGCCGTTGTTCACGCGGAAGAAGCCTTCTTCCGTACGCTCGCCCGTGCAGAAGGGCTTGTCGTTGTCGTCGATGTCGCTGGTGAGCAGGTTGGCCGCATCCGCGTCGGTACGGGCGATGAGCACGCTCGGGACGCCGGCAACGTCGGCCGCGAGGCGGGCGGCGTGCAGCTTGGCGACGAACTCACGCGTGGGCACGAGGACCTTGCCGCCGAGGTGGCCGCACTTCTTGGCGGAGGCGAGCTGGTCTTCGAAGTGGACACCCGCGGCGCCGGCCTGGATCATCTGCAGCATCAGTTCGTAGGCGTTGAGCGGACCGCCGAAACCGGCTTCGGCATCGGCCACGATGGGCTGCCACCAGTCGGTGGTCTTCTGACCGCTGATCGACTGAATTTGGTCGGAGCGGCTGAGCGCGTTGTTGATGCGCTGCACGACGGCGGGCACGCTGTTGGACGGGTAGAGGCTCTGGTCGGGATACATGGTGAGGCCGAGGTTGGCGTCACCGGCGACCTGCCAGCCGCTGAGGTAAATCGCACGGAGACCGGCCTGCACCATCTGCACGGCCTGGTTGCCCGTGAGCGCACCGAGGGCGTTGACGTAGCCGTCGCCGGACTCGGTCACGTAGCCCCAAAGCTTCTCGGCCATCTTGGTGGCGATCGTGTACTCGACCTTCATCGAGCCACGAAGTTCGAGGACCTGCTCGGCGGTGTAGGGGCGATCGTTGCCCTTCCAGCGCGGGCTGCTGGCCCATTCCTGTTGAAGCGCTTGCGCTTCTGCCTGATCAATCAACGGGTTTTGACTACTCATGCTCTTGTACCTTTTGTTCCTTGTACCCTTATGGGAGTTGTTCGTAGGCCGCCAATGTCAAAAATTCTGCCAGTTCATCATTCGCGACAAAGTCGTCAAAGAGTTTGGCGGCTTCGTCGAATTTTCCACTGTCGTATCGCTCCGCACCGATCGCGTCGCGGATCTTCGCGAGTTCTTCCTTCGTCATCTCGCGGACGAGATCGAGGGTGACCTTGCGGCCGTCATTGAGGACGCCCTTGGGGTTGTGCACCCACTGCCACAATTGCGAGCGGGAGATTTCCGCGGTGGCGGCGTCCTCCATCAGGTTGTAGAGCGGCACGCAGCCGACGCCGCGCAGCCAGGCTTCGATGTACTGGATGCCGACGTTGATGTTTTCGCGGACGCCCTTCTCGGTGATCTCGCCCTGCGGGACCTCAAGGAGATCGGCGGCGGTCGTCTGGATGTCGTCGCGCTGGCGGTCGATCTGGTTCGGCTTGTCGCCGAGAACCTTGTCGAACTCTTCCATGGCGATGGCGACAAGCGCCGGGTGCGCGACCCAGGTGCCGTCGTGGCCATCTTCGGCTTCGCGCTTCTTGTCGGCGTGGACCTTGGTCATGGCCGCGTTGTTCGCCGCGTCGTCGCCCTTGATCGGGATCTGCGCCGCCATGCCGCCCATGGCGAAGGCGCCGCGCTTGTGACAGGCCTTGATGCAGGCGAGCGAATAGGCGCGCATGAAGGGGGTGGTCATGCCGACGACGCTGCGGTCCGGCACGATGAATTCTTCCTTCTTGGCGAACTTCTTGATGTAGCTGAAGATATAGTCCCAGCGGCCGCAGTTGAGACCGGCGCTGTGGTGGCGCAGTTCATAGAGAATCTCTTCCATCTGAAAGGCGGCAAGGATGTGCTCAATCAGGACGGTGCCCTTGACCGTGCCCTGCGGCACGCCGAGCAGTTCCTGGGCACGCACGAAGACGCTGTTCCACAGACGCGCTTCGAGGTAGTGCTCCATCTTCGGCAGGTAGAGATAGATACCGGAGCCGTGGTCCACGCGGTATTTCGCGTTGTGGAAGAAATAGAGCGCGAAGTCAAAGAGCGATCCGGAGCAGATCTGACCGTCGACCTTGATGTGCTTCTCGTTCAGATGCCAGCCGCGCGGACGAACCAGGAGGGTGGCGACCTTGTCGTTCAGGCGGTAGTGCTTGCCGCGCGCCTTGTCCTCGAGGTCGATGGCGTGGCGCACTGCGTCGCGCATGTTGACCTGACCGTCGAGCGTGCCTTCCCAGGTGGGGGCGTGCGAATCTTCAAAGTCGGCCATGTAGCACTTTGCGCCGGAGTTCAGCGCGTTGATGACCATCTTGCGATCGACCGGGCCGGTGATCTCGACACGACGATCCTGGAAGTCAGCGGGCGTGGGATCGACTTTCCAGTCGCCATCGCGCACTTCCTGCGTGGCGGGATCGAAGTCGGGCATCTTGCCCGCGTCGAGTTCTGCCTGGCGCTTCTTGCGTTCCTCGAGCAACTCAAGACGGCGGCCGCCGAACTCACGCTGCAGGGTGGCAAAGAACTCCAGCGCGTCCTTCGTCAGAATACCGGCCTGGGACTCCGTGACCGGCGCGAGAATTTCGACGCCCTCGGGGAGATTCAATTCAGCACTCATGAATAAGAGCTTCCTAACCTGGTTCAAACAAAAATTACAGCAGCGCACAGGCCCCATCGAAACCGATGACGCCTGATCCGATAAAACAAGAAAGGCCGGATCAGTGCGACTGCGCCCGCATGCAACCTGATCAACGGCACGAATGCGAATGATAACACTTTTCTAAACCCCTTAAAAATCAGATGTTTCAATGTTGAATATATGCCTAAGCAATGCTAATGTGGCGCAGGCCCGAATTTTTGCAATGCTATGCTACCGGTAGGTATACAACGCCCATGCCCACGAAAGAGCCTCGTTATAAACAGAGCCGGCTACAGCAGTTACGCGGATTCTGCTATGCCGCCGCCGATGGCAGCATCTCCCGCGCGGCGGAGCGGATGTTTCTCAGTCAACCCTCGGTCTCGCTCCAGATTCAGGCGCTGGAACGGGAGTTGGAGACTACCCTCTTCGAGCGGCGGGGGCCGAAAATCAAGCTGACGCCGGACGGTGAGCTGCTTTTCGAGATGGCGATGCCGCTGGTGGAACAGATCGACAAGCTGCCGGACGAGTTCGCATCACGGCGCGGCAACATCGATCAGGGGCGAATCGACGTTGCCGCAGGGTGGTCGACGATCCTCTATGTGCTGCCGGACTATGTGGAGCATTTCCGGAAGGCGCATCCGAGCATCGAGATGAAGTTGCACAACGTGACCGGCGCGGAAGGACTCGCGCAGTTGCGGGCGGGGCACGTGGATTTCGCGGTAGGGCCGATGCTGGAGAAACCGGAGGACATCGACTTCCTTCCGGTGGTGTCTTACGAACCGCTGCTTATCACCGCACCGGATCATCCGCTGGCGCGGGAAGAGAGACTGACACTAAAGAAAATCAGCAAGTATCCTTTCATCCTGCCGCCGCGGCACCTGAGCACCTGGAGCACGGTGGACAGTGTGTTCAAGAAGAACGGCCTGCCCTATGAAGTCGCGATGGAGGTGGGCGGCTGGGAAGTGATCAAGAAGTATGTGGAACTCGGTTTGGGGATCTCGGTGGTGATGAGCATCTGCATCACCGGGTCGGAAAACCTGGCGGTACGCAAGGCGAACGACTACTTCCCGAATCGAACCTATGGTGTGGTAATGCGCAAGGGCAAGCATCTGAGCCCCCAGGCCACGCGCTTTGTCCGTCTCATGATCCCCGAGTTCGGGGACGAGTAGCCGCAGGGTGGAACCGCAGGAACGGCAGCCACGATGGCTGATCGCCGCGGGGGCGGCAGGCTTCCTGTTGTACCTTGCGCTGCCCTTGCTCCGCGGTCTGGTCTATACCGAGGATGATCTCGGCGCCTTCCACCTGCCGCTGCGTGATTTCTATCAGCAGTGCCTCAACAATGGTGAATCCTTTATCTGGACGCCGTATCTATTTAATGGCTTCTACCTGCTGGGTGAGGGACAGATCGGGATGCTGCATCCCGTGCAGGCGCTGCTGTACCGCTTGCTGCCCCTGGCGTCCGCCTTCACGCTGGAACTCTGGCTGAGCTATCCCTTCGCGTTGCTGGGGATGTATATGTTCCTGCGCCGGTGGGATCTGTCCGTTGCCGCGTCGATCTTCGGCGGTTTCTGCTTCGCCTTGCTCGGATTCAATCTCAACCACTATATCCACCTGCACTTCGTGGCGACGCTGGCGCACCTGCCGTGGAGTCTCTACGCGATCGACGTGCTCGTTCGCCGCGCGGACACGACGCGGGTTTCGGTGGGCGCGTTGTTCCTGCTCTTCGTGTTGAGCGCGTCACAACTGCTGAAGGCGATGCCGCAGGCGATAATTTTCTCGTGGCTCGCGGAGGCGGGCTATGCGGCGGTGTTGTTGGGCAACGCGGCGTTGCGGACATCGGCTTGGGGCGTTGTCGTCCGGAGTGGTGCGTTGATGCTGATCGTGAAGCTGTTGGCGATTGGCGTGGCGGGGGCGCAGTTGCTGCCGCTTTGGGAGGGGTTGCAGGCTTCCTACCGCGCGAACCCCGGCGAAGACTTTCGCCAGTCCATTTCACTGCATCCATGGAATCTGATGCAGTTCTTCAATCCCTACCTTTTTCAGCGGCGGGTCTATGCGCCCTTCAGTGGCGACGAACCCTGGGACGCGATCTACTTTGGCGCGGCGGCGCCGGCGCTCCTGGTACTGGTAGTGGCGCGCTGGCGGATACTGGGTCCGGGGCGACTGCTCGCGGGTTTCGGGTTGGGTCTGGCGGCCTTTGGCCTGCTCGCCGCGCTGGGGCACTATGGCTTTCTCTATACCCTGCTCGATGGATTGCCGGTGTTGAATCAGTTGCGCGCGCCCGCGCGCTATGTGGCGTTGTTCCACGCGGGATTGGCGATTGCGCTGCCCTTGGGGTTGATGATGTTGTGGGAGCGTGGGGGCGGCGCCTCTTGTCCCCCTTTGAAGGGGGTGCCCGAAGGGCGGGGGATGTTGGGCGTTGGCGATGACGTGACATCGCAGCCGGTGCGGGAGTCTACATCCCCCTTGATCTCCCTTCGAAGGAGGATGATGCCCAATGATGCGCTTGGTCTTTCTGTTGGGGTGACGGATGCGCAGTTGCCGGGGCGTTGCGTGTGGTGTCTGTTGCTTCCCACGCTTTTTGCGCTGATCAGCCTGCTCCTGCCTCTGCTGTTGGCAGCGCATCTGATGATGCCATTGCGTTCTGCGCTGCTTGGGGCCGGGTTCGTATGCGTTGGGTCGGTGCTGGTGTGGGCGTGTGCACGGGGCATTCGCTTTGCGCCGGTGTTGCTGATCATGTTTGTGCTGACCGACGCCGGTGTTTATGGATTGCGCCACAAGCCTACACAGACGATTAATGCGTACCTCGCGGAAATACCGCATCCGCCCGGGAAGCCCGGGGCGCGGATTGACACGGACATTCACCCGACCTATATGAACCGCTATGGAATGCTGGGTTATCGCGTGCCCTTTGGCTACACGGCGTTGATGCCGGCGCGTGCACTCGATTACACGCAGGAAAACGCCCTTCGAGTCGCGGGCGTGCAATGGCGCGAGGCGCGACACTCGGCCTCGCCCGAACTTGCCGAAGCCTTCGAGCGCGGGGAGACCTGGGTCCGGTTGCCGAACGCCGTCCCGCGCATGCGTGCCGTCACGGCGCCGGACACCTTGTCCCCTGTCGAGGCGAGGCTGGAGATAGAGAAGGATTCACCGGGGCGGTTGCGCGTAGATCTCTCCACGGAATCGGCGGCGTGGCTCTTCATTGCGGAGAGTTGGCATCCGGGGTGGCGCGCGGCGGTGGACGGTGAGCCCGTGGACCTTGTGCGCGCGCGTTTCGATTTTATGGCGGTGCCGGTTGAGTCCGGAAACCATCAGGTTGCGTTTGTCTTCGACCCCGCGAGTTACCGCAATGGGAAGCGCATCACTTTGACCTCACTCGGAGTGAGTGGTGTCTTCTTCGCGTCGCTGCTTTATCGCGGCAGACGCGACTGACGCACCCGGCCCTGCACCATGCCGAAGAGGTTGCCGCCGAGCGGCAGGCTGCTGAGCAGCAGGAATACGACGTCGTCCACATAGCCCACACCCGGCACGACATCCGGCATAAAATCCACCGGGGAAACGAAGTAGCCCAGGCCGCAGAAGAACAGCCCCAGAGAGGCGATGCTGGCGAGGGCGTCGGTCAGGGTCGTGACCCAAGCCGGGGTATAACTGAACTGCACCGCGGTGCCCGGGTGCAGGCGACCCGTCGTGGGGTTGTACTCCACGAGTCCCGCATTGGCCAGAGGCTGCAGTTCGGCGACGAGGACCGAATCCTCCTCCGCACTCGCGGTACCGGAACCGCTCAGAAAGAGGCGCGCCTCGCCACGGAACAGCGGGCGCTCACGCAATTCGAGTAGCAGGTCACGCTGTGCCGGACTCAGTCTTACCCGCCGCTCAATGCGCCCGGGAAGGAAGAGGGCCTCACGGGTCACCAGTAGAAAGCCCGCGAACCAGAGCAGGTAGGCGGTGAGCATGGCAAGATCGTAAGGCACGGCCCCATAAACCAGGAGACAAACCACGAAGCCCACAAAGACCGCAAACGAACGGTAAGCGAAGGCCGCCACGAGTACGAAGGCACAGATGAGATAGAGTGGACTCGTGATGAATCCCGCCAATTGATCGCCAAGTAGTCGCGCCACC
>JAUIKJ010000149.1 GCA_030430835.1 Candidatus Hydrogenedentota bacterium | reverse complement strand
CTGGGCAACCCAGGATATCCACGGCCCCTGTACCGCGATGGCCTACCGCGCCGAGCGCACGGGAAAGGACTTCGTTATCGAGGCGTCACCCGACGGCGATTCGTGGCAACAACTCCGCGTCGCGCACCTCCACCGCGCGGAAGCGTGTATTCACGCCGGCGTCTACGCGTGTAGCCCGACCGGCCCGGGTTTCGAAGTGGCCTTTAGTGGCCTGCGGATCGCAGGAGCTGAAGATTGAAGCGTGCAGCAAGTCGCGAATTGACCGATCCTGTCACCTCGACCGGAGGGAGAGGTCTTGGGCGTCAAGATTTCTCCCTCTGGTCGAAATGACAAGCGGAGGGAAATTAAGATTTCTCCCTCCGGTCGAAATGACACGGTGATGCCAAACGTAGCCGCCCGTAGTGTATGTAATGTCTGGGACCTCGTTTAGTCTTCCGGCCCGCCATTTGTTATCCTGTATTTCGACTTATTCGGGAAACCTTGGGAGCCATCGCCGTGCGTGCCATGATCCGTAGTGCCCTGATTCCATTCGCCCTCGTCGCGGGCCAGGCGGGGGCCGCGGAAACTTCGGCGGTCGACTTTAATGCCGACATCATGCCCATCCTCTCGGACCGCTGCTTCCAGTGCCATGGCCCCGACGCCAACACGCGCAAGGCCGGCCTTCGGCTCGACCTCGAGGACAGCGCGAAGGCCGAGGTCATCGTCCCCGGCAAGCCCGAAGAGAGTGAACTGATCCACCGGATCACGACGACCGACCCGGACGATCACATGCCGCCGCCCGACGCGGAGAAGCCCTCGTTGACGCCCGACGAGATCGCCCGCTTCGAAGCCTGGATCGCCGCCGGCGCCCCCTGGGCGAAGCACTGGGCCTATGTCACCCCGGAACAACCCGCGCCGCCCCAAGGCACCGAGAATCCCATCGACGCCTTCGTCCGCGCGAAGCTCGACACGAAGAAACTCCAAGCCGCACCCGAAGCCCCGCGCGAGACCCTCATCCGCCGCGTGAGCCTCGACCTCACCGGCCTGCCGCCGACGCTGGAGGAGATCGACGCCTTCCTCGCCGACACTTCGCCCAACGCCTACGAGGCGCTTGTCGATCGTCTCCTTGCCTCCCCGCGCTACGGCGAACACATGGCCGCGGAATGGCTCGACGGCGCGCGCTTCGCGGACAGCAACGGCTACCAGAACGACTTCGGACGTGACATGTCGCACTGGCGCGACTGGGTGATTCAGGCCTTCAACGACAACATGCCCTTCGACCAGTTCACCATCGAACAGATCGCGGGCGATCTCCTGCCGGAACCCACCGACAGCCAGCGCATCGCCACCGGCTTCCTGCGCAACAACCGCGCGAACACTGAGGGCGGTTCCATCGAGGCGGAGTGGCATGTCGAGAACATTGTCGATCGTGTCGAGACCGTGTCGACGGTCTTCCTCGGGCTGACCATGGGCTGCGCGCGTTGCCACGACCACAAGTACGAGCCGATCAGCCAGAAGGAATTCTTCGAGTTCTTCGCGATTCTGAACAGCACGGCGGACAAGGGCTTCTATGAAGAAACCCGTGGCAACTCCGGGCCGCAGATTGCCGTGCCGAACGAGGAGAACAAGGTCAAGCTCGCGGAGTTCGATGCGCGCATCGCGGAGGCCGAAGCCGCGCTGTCCGCGGCGGTCGCGGCCGCTCCGGACAACAGCTACGCCGCCTGGGAAGCGCGGCTGCGCAATGACGCACCCGCCTTCGATACCCCCGCGCAACTGCATCTGCCGCTCGCAGGCGACCTGAACCGCGCCGACGCCAACAGCAGCCTGCCCGCGCTCTACAAGAACGACACCGGTCCCGTGTGGCAGCCCGGTCTGCTCGGCGATGCCCTCCGGCTCGACGGCACGCCCGACGCCTTCCTCTTCCTCGGCCAGAGCGCCACCTTTGATCGCGACCAGCCCTTCACGGTCTCGGCCTGGGTGCGCCCCGAGGGGCCCGGCGCGATCTTCAGCAAGATGGACGACGCCGACGCCTATCGCGGCGTGGACACGCTCATCACCGAGAACGGCGAGATCGCGGTCCACATCATCCGCCGCTGGGAAGAAAACGCCCTCAAGATCACCACGGACAAGCGCATCGAGTTCGGCCAGTGGGCGCAGGTCAGCGTCACCTACGACGGCAGCAGCAAGGCCGACGGCATTCGCGTCTACGTCAACGGCTACGAAACCAACAAGCGCATCGACGCGGACAAGTTGACGCTCGGCGTCGGCACCCGCGCGCCGCTGCGCATCGGCCGCCGCGCAACGGGCCTGGAGTTCAAGGGCAACCTCACCGACTTCCGCGTCTTCGATTCGGCCCTGGATGCCACGGCAGTTTCGGCGCTGGTTGCGTCGACGCTCGCACAAGGCCTGGACGCGGAGACCACCGCCGAACGCGCCGCGGCGCTGCAGGCTTTCCACGCGCAACAGGAGAAACACGCGCACCTCGCGCAGCAATCCGCCATCGATGCGATCCGCGCGGAACGCGCGGCTTATGTCGCCGCCGACGTGCCGACAGTCATGATCCTCGAAGAACTGCCCGAACCGCGCAAGACCTACCGCCTCGTCCGTGGCGCCTACGACGCGCCGGACACCAGCGAGGAACTCGCCCCCGGCCTGCCCGCCTTCCTTCCCACTTGGCCCGAAGGCGCGCCGCACAACCGTCTCGGTCTCGCGCAGTGGCTCGTCGCCCCCGAAAATCCGCTCACGGCACGCGTCACCATGAACCGCCTCTGGCAACGCTTCTTCGGCCGCGGCCTCGTCAAGACACCGGAAAATTTCGGCGTGCAGAGTGACCCGCCGACCCACCCGCAGTTGCTCGACTGGCTCGCGACCGAATTCATCGCGGGCGGCTGGGACCTCAAAGCCATCCAAAAGCGAATTGTCATGAGCGCGACCTACCGGCAGGATTCCACTATCACCCAGAACGCGCTGGATCGCGATCCCGAGAACCTGCTGCTCGCGCGCGGCCCGCGCTTCCGGCTGCATGCCGAAGCTCTGCGCGACAACGCGCTCGCGGTCAGTGGCCTGCTGGTAAACAAGATTGGCGGTCCCTCGGTCCGCCCCTATCAGCCCGACAACCTCTGGGAGGAACTCGCCGGCGGCGCGAGTCAGGGCCCCTATGAACAAAGCACCGGCGACGACCTCTATCGCCGCAGCCTCTACATGAACCGCAAGCGCACCGTGCCGCCGCCCATGCTCACCACCTTCGATGCGCCCTCACGCGAGACCTGCTGGGTGCGCCGCACGCGAACGAACACGCCGCTGCAGGCACTGGCCCTGCTCAACGACGTGACCTACGTCGAGGCCGCGCGCGCCCTCGCCACGCGCATGCTGCACGAGGCCGGGCCCGACGCGTCGGCCCGCGTGCGCCACGGCTTCCGTCTCGCCACCGGCCGCACGCCCTCCGCGCGCGAAGCGGAGTTGTTGCTCAACGGTTTCGTGAACTATCTCAACACCTACCGCAACGAGACGGCTTCCGCCGCCACACTGATCGGTCTCGGCGAAACGCCCACCCCCGAGAATACGGACCAAGTCGTCCTCGCGGCCTACACCGCGGTCGCCAGTGTGATCCTCAATCTCGACGAAACGATGACCAAGGAATAACCGCGCCCACGCGCGTCGCCGGAGCAGCATCATGCACAACCTAGAGCTCACCCAGGAAATCAACCGCCGCCACTTCCTCCGCCGCGCGGGCGGCACCCTCGGCGGCATGGCCCTCGGCGCGCTCGCCGCGCCGCGCGTAGCCCAGGCCCTCGCCGCGCCCCACGCCGCACCCAAGGCCAAGCGCGTCATCTACATGTTCCAGTCGGGTGCGCCGTCGCAGTTGGAACTCTTCGACTACAAGCCCGGCCTGCGCGACATTCACATGACCGAGTTGCCCGACGAGATCCGCATGGGCCAGCGCCTCACCGGCATGACCGCGAACCAGGACAAGTTCCCCGTCGTCCAGTCCATCTTCGACTTCAAGCAATACGGCGAGAGCGGTGCCTGGATCAGCGATGTCATCCCCCACACGGCCAAGATCGCCGACGACCTCTGCATCGTCCGCTCGGTCAACACCGAAGCGATCAACCACGACCCCGCGATCACCTTCTGCCAGACCGGCTCGCAACTCGCCGGACGCCCCAGCATGGGCGCCTGGGTGGCCTACGGCCTGGGCACCGCCAACCTGAACCTGCCAACCTTCATGGTGCTCGTCTCCCGCGGCACAGGTCGTGCTGCCGGCCAGCCGCTCTACGATCGGCTCTGGGGCAGCGGCGTGCTGCCCACCCGCTACCAGGGCGTCAAGCTGCGCAGCGGCGAAGACCCCGTGCTCTACCTCGCCAACCCCGGCGGCTGCAGCACCAACCTTCGGCGGCAGATGCTCGACCAACTCCGCGAGCTCAACCTCGAGAAACACCAGGCCACGCAGGATCCCGAGATTCTCACGCGCATTGAGCAATATGAGCTCGCGTTCCGCATGCAGACCTCCGTGCCGGATCTCACCGACATTTCAGACGAACCGCAGCATGTCCTCGACATGTACGGCCCCGATGTCCACACCCCCGGCACCTACGCGCGCAACTGCCTGCTCGCCCGGCGCATGGCCGAGCGCGACGTGCGCTTCGTCCAGCTCTACCACATGGGCTGGGACCACCACGACAACCTGCCCGACCACCTCGGCAAGCAGTGCAAAGACACGGACCAGCCCTCCGCCGCGCTCGTCTCCGACTTGAAACAGCGCGGCCTGCTCGACGATACCCTCATCATCTGGGGCGGCGAATTCGGGCGCACGGTCTACTCCCAGGGCAAGGTCACCGAAGAGACCTACGGCCGCGATCACCACCCCCGCTGCTTCTCCATCTGGATGGCCGGCGGCGGCATCAAGCCCGGCATCACCTACGGCGAGACCGACGACTTCAGCTACAACATCGTCAAGGACCCCGTCCACGTCCACGACCTCAACGCCACCATTCTCCACTGCCTCGGCATCGACCACGAACGCCTGTCCGTGCCCTACCAGGGTCTGGATGTACGGCTCACCGGCGTCGAAGAACACCACCCCATCAAGGCCCTGCTCGCGTAGAGCGCCTAGAGATTGGTCTGTTGGACACGCCAATAGTTCTAGAGGCCCACCTCAAAATACGAACTGCCTGAGGCGCTACGCTTCATATACGCCGAAGGTGCTAGGCCTCAGAGCCCAGGGTTGCCGACCGACGGGCATGCGCTTCGAAGCGCACGGCGCGAAGGCGGGAGGCTCCCCTGGAATAGGCCGGCGTATGAGTCAACCCTGGAAGGGTTGTGTCCGATCGCGAACCGAAGATCCCAGAATCGGGTTATTCCCGCGCAGGCCGGAATCCACCATCGCGGCCAACGCCGTCAAGGCCTTTTAACCGCCGCCAATCGCGGGACAAAACACTCAATTGACTTTGCATCATCCGCAACGTCAAGCGATCAAAACGGTCTGTTATGAGTTCTAGATTCGATTGCGTTGGGAGAACGTTCGGCAAGAGTGATTGTCTATATCTCAGCCCTATCGAGTGGTCACAGGCAGGCATGGCTGTGGTCTTCACTATTTCGTGACTCTATGATTTCTGAATCGACGAGATAATTGACGCGTCGGAGTCGAGTGCGATACTTAAGAAGTTGGTTGGTCTGTTGCACTACAACTGCACCGTCTTCGTTGTCGTTGGGCACCCGAGGCAAAGCGGTGGCAAACCACCGCAGTCCAAAGCGCTTCGCGCGGGGTGTGGAGCAGGTGACTCTTAATCACAGGGCCTTTGGCGAAAATGGACCGGCCCACAACAGAGGGCAACATCCCCCTATATCCCCCTTCGAAGGGGGACCTTGGCCGGTCCGTCCGGATTGCGGTTGGGTGCCCGTTGCGGGGTGGTTGATTGGGTGGGCCGGTCGGGAACCGGCCCACAGCAGAGTGAAGGGCAACATCCCCCTGTATCCCCCTTCGAAGGGGGACCTTGGTCGGTTCGTCCGGATTGAAATTGGACACCAAGCGTGGGGTGCCCAGTCATTGGCGGCGCGCATTTCTACTTTCCCTCCGGTTGGTGCGGGGGCATGGCGCGTGGCTTGATTCGTGTTAGGATGCGTGCATGTTTTCTGGGGGCCGGTGCCGCGCTATGGGGTGTGGCGCGTGATGGCCGGGTGAGCCGTGTTCCGGATTTCGACTCTGGGGTGCGTGGCCGTGTCTCCGCAATGCAGCGAGGTGAGTCGCATGTTCGGACGTTTGTTGGTCTCGTTTGTTGTGCTGGCGGTTTGTGTGGTCCCGGCCGTGGCGGATGTCTATTTCGTGACGATAGCGGACGACTCGGGGCCGGGATCGTTGCGGCAGGCGATTCTGGATGCGAACGCGACGACGTCGGGCGGCGACAGTATCTTCATCACGGCGACGGTCACGATTCAGCCGCAGACGCCGCTGCCGGCGATCACCTCGAACCGGACGCAGATCGCTGCGGCAGCGGCGAATGTCGTGCTTGATGGCACCTTTCTCTCTGACACATCGACGGAAGCGGGGCTGCGCATACTCTCGAACCTCAACGAGATCCGGGGCATTGGCATCGTCAACTTCCCGGCGGACGGGATTCTGTTGCAGGGCGATGAGAACGAAGTGGTGGGTTGTGGTATTGGCTATGCCGGGATCCTCGGCCAGGGCAACGGCAATGACGGAATTGTGGTTGAGGGCAATGACAACGAGATCGGCTCGACGAATTCGAATGATCGCAATATCATCTCCGGCAATGGGCGCTACGGGATCTATCTGAGCCAGGAACTTGGGAATAACAGCACGGGCCACGACACGAAAGTGCTGGGCAATTACATTGGCACAAACGTTGCCGGGGACACGGCCATACCAAACGGCAGCTATGGTATCCGGTGCGTGCAGTGCATTGGTTTTCAGATCGGCGACAACCAGGCAGGCGCGGGCAACCTGATTTCCGGCAACGGCGGCGGTGGGATTTCCGTGACGCGCGCCGATTTCATTGGCGACCCGCCGGTCATGAACATCGAGGGCAATCTGATTGGTCTGAACGCCTCGGGGGGAAGCGCGCTGGCCAATGCGGGCATCGGTATCATCATGGCAACCAACTACACCTACACGATCGGCGGC
>JAUIKJ010000148.1 GCA_030430835.1 Candidatus Hydrogenedentota bacterium | reverse complement strand
TGCGCGCCCATCGCGACGCACCCCTGGCGGACTTCCTGCACCGGCTGGTCAACGAGACCGGTATCGAGGCCATTCAACTGGCCCAGCACCATGGCGTGCAGAAGGCATCGAACATCCGCAAGCTGCTCGGGGTGGCCGCGTCCTTTTCCGGACGCCGTCCCCCGTCCCTGCGTACCTTCGTCGAGTACGTGGACGCCGTTCGCGACGGTCGCTTGACCGAAGGCGAGGCGCCGCTACAGCCCGAAGGTGCCGGCGCCGTCACCCTCATGACCATTCACAAGTCCAAGGGCCTTGAGTTTCCCGTGGTCTTCGTCGCGGACATGGGCCGTGTCATGGAAGCGCGAAACACCAGTGCGCTCGCGCTGAACCGGCACCTCGGCCTCACGCTGAGCGTGGAGGACGACACAGGCAAGACGCAGCGATCCATGCTGGCGACGGCCATCGCTGAGCGCGAAGCGGAAGAAGAAGCGGCCGAGAGTGCGCGCCTGCTCTACGTGGCGCTGACGCGTGCGCGCGACCACCTCGTACTCTGTGGCACACCCGAGTCAAAGGCGGGCAGCTGGTGGGAAATCCTCGATGCCCATCTCGATATCGATGTCCGGCCCGATGGCGATTCCCTCGAACACGAGGATTGGTCCGCGCGCGTGGTGCGGACGGCCCCGGCACCCGCGGCAGCCGCGTCCGCTGCCGGCCCGCTGCCGGTGGATGCAGACGCCATTGCCGGGCGCATCGCGCCGGTATCCCCGGGCGGAGCCGCCCCCAGCGCCGTGTCGATCACGGCGTTGCTCAACGCCATGGGCGGCGCGCCCGAACCGCTGCGGCCGGGGGATGACCACGACGCGCCAGCGGCGACACCCGGCCAACGGGCCGCCATGAAGCGGGGCACCCTGGTACACCGCATGTTCGAGTTGTGGGATCCCCGGCGCGCGCCCGAACCGCCGTGGGACACGATCTTTGCCGATGCGGGCTATGGCCAACAGGCGCGCGCTGAACTGCAGGACGAGCTCGCCGGGATTGCCGACCGCTTTCTCGGCACCGCCGCCTGCCGGGCCATCCACGATGCCGCGCAGGTGGACAAGGAACTGCCGTTCCTTCTGGATATCGAAGGCACCTGGCTACGCGGTACGATCGATCTCTACGTGCACGGCGGGCCCATCCTCGATTTCAAGACCGGCGCCAGGCATCCGGATCGGCACGAACGCTACGTATGGCAGTTACAGCTCTACGCCGCGGCGGCCCGGCAGCTCACGGGCGTGATTCCGGCGGAAGGGATCCTGGTCTATGTGGATGCGCAGCAGGAAGCGGTGGTGCCCTTTCGCGAGGAAGACATTGCGCCCGCACTTGCCCGGGCGCGCGCGGCCATCACAGCGATGAACTCCCGCAGCTGAGCGGACACTCAGTCCGCGTCGACCTTGATGCCCGCTTTCTTCACGGCGCGCTGCAATTTCGCGTTGTAGGCGTTCGCCTTTTCCAGGCGCTCGCTGATCACATGGATGATGTTCAGCAGCAGCTTGTTCGCGATGCGGCGCTCGAGGATCTCATTGAGTTCCTTCTCATCCAACGTGAAGCAGCGCGCTTCCGTGGTGGCCGCGGCCGTCGCCGTGCGCGGTTCGTGGTTGAGGACCGACATCTCGCCGAAGGCATCGCCCACCTTGCAGCGGGCGATAAGCTCATGCTTGTGAAAGATACCGACTTCGCCCTTGAGCACGATGAAGAGGTTGCTGCCGAGCATGCCCTCGTGGAAGATGGTCTTCCCCTCGGGGAAGTTCATCACCTTGCCGTGGTGCAGAATGTGTTCGACTTCCTCGGGACCCAAGCCGTTGAAAATCCGCACCTTTTCGCCGTAACGCTGGTACTTCTGTTCCCTGCTCATGGTGTCCGCCCCTCCCCGGCCTGTGGCTGCCTTCCCCTTGTTATAACAGAGAATAGCGAAAAAAGCACCGGTCGGGGCGCGTGTGCGGGAATCAGGCCCCGCCGGAAAACAGCGCGCGCAGGTCGCCCTGGGTGTGCACCACGTGGTCCGGGCGGCCCTCCAGCAGCTTCTCCTCGGAGTGCCAGCCCCAGGTCACGGCGACCGTTGTTGCGCCCGCCGTGTTCCCCTCGACCATGTCGCCCTTGGTATCGCCGATGTACCAGGGTTCGAGCTCCGGGTGCAGCTTGCGCACGGCCTTGATCTTCTTGACCTTGCTCGATTCCTTGTCCGCGCCGAGCACGTCGCGGATGCCCGCGACCGCATGCCGCTGGAGAAAATCCTCGACGGCGAGCGTCGTGTTCGAGGTGATGACATAGACCGTGTGGTCGCGCGCCAGATCGCCGAGCAGCGGCACCATCCCCGCGAAGGGCTGCACGCGCCGGTTCGCCTCGGCAATGCGCGGGCCAAAACGCTTGCCAAACTCCTTGAGCTTCCACACGGGGAAACCCGCTTTGATGAGTCCGGTGATCACGTTGCCCTCGAAGAGTTTCAGCAGGGCTTCCTTCGAATCCAACTTCTCGTAGCCGAGTTCGCGCGTGGCCCCCGAGAACTCCGCGAAGAACACGTCGAAGGAATCGGCGACCACACCGTCGAAATCGAACATGATGACCGGCGGCATGATCTACTTTCCGGCAAGGGCCTTGATCTTGCCGAGGATGCTGTCAGGGTCGAGACCCTGGTGCGGGATGTGCTCTGCGATGCCGCCGGCACCCAGGCGGGAGACGGCCATCACGTCGTACTTCGGGGCATTGCCGCGCTGCAGGAGCCAGGTGCCGTAACGGCTGCCGAGTCCGGTGTTCAGGTTTTGACCCTCGACCACCAGCGCGAAGGGCGCCGCACCCACCAGTTGCATGGCTTCTTCATCGATGACATTGAGCGTGGGCTTGTTGATCAGGCCCACGTCAATCCCTTCCGCACGCGCGCGGTCCACGGCGTCCAGCGCACGGTAGAGCAATTCGCCATAGGATACGACGTAGCCTGCCGAGCCCTTGCGGATGATCTCATCCTTGCCTGGCGTAAAGGTGTAGTCCTCGCCATAGAAGGCCGTGCCGTCTTCCTTGTTGATGAAGGGCACCTTGCTGCGCGTGGTGAAGACATAGCGGATGCCCTCGTCGTGCCAGATGGCGTTCACCAGCGCCTTGAGCTGCTTGGCATCGGCGGCGAAATAGAGCCGCGTCGTGTCGTTCTCCGGGATGCCGCAATGCGCGAGGAAGATGTTGATGCCGTAGTGGCAGGTGTTGTCCGCGATCTCATCCACGCCCGCGTGCGAGAAGTGACAGATCAGGCGGCTGCCATTGAGCCGCGCCATGGTCGCCTCAGAGATGACCATCTCGAGGAAGGCGGAAAAGGTGCTGAAGATACCCTGCTTGCTCTCGGTGAAACCGAAGCCCGCTGCGGCGGAAAGATTGCCGCGTTCCTGCACGCCGCCATTGATGAACACTTCCGGGTGCGCCTCACGAATGGCGTTGAGCCCGGTCGACCCCTCGAGGTCGGAATCCACCACAAAGACCTGATGCGGCCGCTCCGCGGCGGGGATCTCGTCGAGAATCTCGTTGACAATTTTGCCGAACTCGCCGCGGTTGCTGCCAACTTCCTTGGATGATCCGAGATAGGTCTGGGTGCTGCCCGGTTTCTCCACCTGATTCAGGTAATCGATGGCCGCCGTATGTCCGCGGATCTCGAGGTAGGCCAGGGCATTGTCCTTGCCAATGACATCGTGGCCCTTGCTCGATCCCTCGATACCGGGGATGCCGGGGGCCATCGGGCGCTGGTTCACCACCGCGACGGGGCCCTCGGTCTGCATCGCACTAAACATGCGCGCGATCAGGCCGTCGAGGTCCTCACCGTCACCGGTGTTCACCGTGAGCCCGTGGCCTTCCAGGGTCTTGGCGACATCATAGCCTTGCATATATTCCTGCGGATGGCCGGCGATCGTGACATTGTTGTCGTCGATGACCAGCTTCACATTGAGTCCATGCGCCACAGCGAGCCGGGCCGCTTCAGCGTCGTTGCCTTCCATCTGGGATCCGTCCGATCCAAAGAGGAACACGGCCTTGTCGGGATGCGCCCGCGCGACGCCATTGATGAAGGGCCACATATGCCCGAGACGTCCCGAGGCGAACTTGATGCCGAGCTCCGGCTCGATCTCCGGGTGGCCGTAGAGGCCGCTGTTGGCGGCGCGGTACTCATAGAGCTTCTCGAAGGGCATGTCGCCGTTAAACGCGGCCATCGCATACTGAATCGCGACCCGGTGGCCGGCCTCGTCGAAGAAGGCGGGGTAGATGTTCCTGCTGCCGTGCATGAAGGCATCGGCGATCAGCACCTCCGGCACGATATCGTAGGCACCGCCGGTGTGACCGGCGAATCCCTTGATGCCGGCGATGGCCGTGTAGAAGACAATCGTATCGCGTACGATGGCGATGTTCGTTTCGAGCTGGGCGCGTTCATCTGCGCTGAGGCTGCCCTTGGCCGGGTCAATGGCCAGGGTCTTGTAGGCGGAGGTGTCGATGGGGAAGCTCATGGCCGTTCCTTCCGAGATTGAGACCGGGCGTTACGCCGCGGTTGCGGCGAAAAAAGTATAGCAAAGCGGCGAGAAACGATTCGATGGGCGTGGGCGGCACCAACTACACGCCGAAGTAGATCAGGCCCATGCAGCTCAGGCCCCAGAGGAGCACGCAAAGCCCCATCGGCCAATCCTTGATCAGGATGCGGCTTGGGTCACCCGCGCCGGTTTTCTCGTGGACGATGAAGAGGTAGCGGAAAATACCGTAGACCACGAAGGGGAGCGTGGCATAGAGCTTGTCGGTGTGCAGGCGTTCCACGACCTCCGGAGAGCAGGTGTAGATGGTATAGGTCAGAATTGCCGCGCCTGCCGTGATCAGGATGAGCTGGTCAAGGTAGTTTACCGAGTAGTGATTCAGCACCGCGCGGTGGCTGTGGGCACCGTCCTCCAGCAGGGTCATCTCGTGGCGGCGCTTGCTCAGCGCCATGAAGGTCGCGAGGAAGAGCGTGCACACGATAAGCCAGTTCGAAAACTCGACATCGATCGCGATGGCGCCGGCCACCGCACGCACCACAAAGCCCAGCGCAAGAGCGAGCACGTCCACGATGATGATGTGCTTCAGCAGCAGCGTATAGCTCAGGGTGAGTACCATGTAGGCAATGAGTGCACCAAAAAAGGCGGGCCGGATGGACCACGCCAGGCCGCACCCCGCCACCAGGATCAGAATGCCGATGATCACTGCGTCTTCCACGCGCATGCGCCCGCTGGCCAGCGGGCGGTGCTTCTTCTTGGGGTGGAGCCGATCCTTCTCGATGTCCATGAGATCGTTGAAGATATAGGTGGCACTGGCGGCCAGGCAGAAGGCGGCCATGGCGAGCAGCGCGGTGACCACCTTCTCGGGGTGCGTGAACTCCTGCGCGAAGATCAGCGCAGCCAGCAGCAGGACGTTCTTGCTCCACTGATACACGCGGAGCGTCTTGATCCACACGTAGAGACGCGTGGCGCGGAAACCGGTGGGCGCGTCCGCCGCTACAGATCCATCTTCTTGAACTGCCATTCGGGGATCGCCTTGATTATCATCATGATGTACCGCCACATGAACAACACGTAGGCCTCGTCCCGGCCTTTCTTGATGGCCTGGAAAATCGCCCTGCCCGCCGCCTCCGGCGATGCCGTCAGCGCCTTGGGCAGGTCCATGCCATAAGTCATCGCCGTATCCATGAATCCCGGCTTGATTGTCGTCACCTGTACCCCGGCCGCATGCAGCCGGTTGCGCAGGCCCTGAAGATACACGTTCAGCGCGCCCTTTGACGAACCGTAAAGATAGTTCTTCTGACGCCCGCGGTCGCCCGCGACCGAGGTGAGCACCGCGATGAAGCCGCTGCCCCGCGCCTCGAAGCGGGCCGCCACCCGTTCGCAAATCGAGACCGACCCCGTATAGTTGGTGTCGATGATCCGCTGGACGAGCGTGAAGTCCTTCTCCGCGTCCTTCTGTTCCGGCATGTAGCCGAAGCAGAGCACGAAGCCACCGGGCAGGCCGCCCAGGATTTCTTCGCACTGTGCGAGAAAGGTGTCGTGATTGCCGACGTCGGTTGCGTCGAAGGCGAGGGCCGTGCAGGGCTGCTGGGAGCGAATGTGTACGTCCGCCGCGATGCGGCCGATTTCTTCCGTGTCGCGTCCGGCGAGGACCAGCGCGTAACCCTCCGCTGCAAACTCGCGTGCGAGGGCCTGCGCCACCACGGAGCGTGCCCCCAGGATCACCGCTGTTTTTACCGAGTCACCCAAGCGGTGTCATCCCTCCGCACGGTCGCCCTGACGTGCAGGGCGGGGTAAAAAAACTGCCCGCGCACCCACCTCCGAACGCAGCCTCCAGAACGACCACGGGGCCGCCAGCTCGAGCCAGGCGCTCCTGCAGCACACGAGACAGTTCGGCTACGGCTGCTTCCTTCCGGACCTGACCGGGTTCGCCGTTATCTCGTTGAGCAGGACCCAACCGTCAACACCGCGTGCCCCGCGCCAGCCAAAGGAAGTTGCGCCCTCGGACGGGAATTCAACCTCGCATAAGCGGATTTCGAGCAAGAGGGCGCCGCCAATGCCCCATCTAGCGCGGGCAAACCTGTATCAACAAGTCTGCTTGAACAGCACGAAAGGGTAGCACGCAGAGGCCGAGGGCATCAAGGAACGCACCGGTCACGCCAGCTCACCCGGTTCCCAGACCCGAGAGATCGCCATCCCCGGGGCCGTCGATGCCATGCCCCGCGGACCGCTGCGACCAAAGCGCTGCGATTGCGTCCTGGTCGAGCAGGTAAAGCGTCGCATGGACGGTCTGTACCACCTCCGTCGCCAGGGGAATGATCTCCGCGAAGGCCTCCGGCGCGGGCTCCGTATTCCAGTGGGAGAACCCGACGGTAAACGTGTCCGGTAACGTGAAGGCATAGGCCGGGCTCAGGCCCCGTTCATGGCCCCAGTCGAAAATGGCGGCGAATTCCGGGGCCATGTCCCTGGGCTCGGCCTGGCGCGCGAGCAGCGGCAGTACCTCGTCGAAGGTTGCGAGCGAATGAACTTGCCGATCATAGAAGGCGGGACCGATGTAGAGGTCCTGATCGCCGCGAACAAAGGGGGCAAAGAGCAGGTCTACCTCCATGAGGGGG
>JAUIKJ010000147.1 GCA_030430835.1 Candidatus Hydrogenedentota bacterium | reverse complement strand
CCTGCAGGATATCTTTCAGGTGCGCCTGGGATCGCTGCGCGTCTTCGGTGGCCTGGTGAACATTTTCGTGGCCTACCGCTACATGACCGTGGGAGAGGGGAGTGTATTGCTCTTCAAGGGGAACGTGGCCGAACTCGCGCCGAACATTACCCTGCCCTACATGGTCGGGCCGGGCATGTTGTGGGTCAGCATCATGATGGGCCGCCTGCATGTGGCCCCGATCGCGCTGGGCATGATTGTTGGGGTGCTCGCGGTGAACATGATTGTCGTACTCGCGGCCTACTACATTTTCAAGGGAGCCGGTACGGATCAGGAGAACGGTTTCGCCAAACACCTCGCGGTCCTGATGCGGATGATGGCGCTTTTCGTGGGTGCGGTGGGTGTCGAGATGCTGGTGGGCGGGCTTCAGGAGTTGCTGCTGGTGAGCGCCAACGGTAACGCCCGCTAACATTTGCAGAACTACGTATTGCCTGTTTTGCTTCTTTGTGCTAGATTGAGCCCGGGCACCGCCCGCCCGGGAGCACCATCATTTCATGCCTGAAAAACCCACGGTGAAGGTCAGTCTGCGCACCACCAAGGAGTTGCACTCCACGGAGGAACTGCCGCCGCCACCCGACCTGATCCAGCGCGCCACGCCCCCCGCGGGCGTCCCACGCTGGGGCAAGGGATTGCTGGGTATCGCGACACTGGCGGGAATCATCGCCATCGGCTCGTACCTGATGGACGGCGGCCAGAGCCAACCACCGATGGCCGGAACCGAGGGGGGCTTTCTGGAGGCCTTGCCCCAGCCACCACCGCTTGCCGCGCTGAATGACGGCCCATTCCGCTACAGCTTCGAAGAGAACGGCACATTGCGCTACGGCCTCAATGCCCAGGTGCAGGGCCTGGGCAGCGATTCGATCGAGACCAGTGGCATTGGCCTGGACATCGCGTTTGATTTCACCCTGACCACCGAATCGATCAGTACCTTCGGCAACGCGCGCCTGCGGCTGGACTTCGGCACGGTACAGATGTCGGGAACCTTCATGGGGAGTCCGATAAACCTGTACCACTCGCCGGAGCGCACGCAGATGCAGCTTGATGCGCGCACGACACTCGATACCGACCGCGGCGACCGCATCGACGGCATTCCCCAGATCGAGTTTTTTCGCGATCCGATCTACATCACGGTGACGCCCGAAGGACGGGTCACCCAAGTGGAGGGGCGGCCGCAGTTTGACGAGATGCTGGCATCCGCCAACGTGGTGTCGCCGGTCGAGTTTGAGTTGAGCGCAATGGAGCCGGGACAGACTTGGAACTCGGAGTTCAAGTTGCCGGTGCCCGGACTCGGCGCGCCCGCGCCCGCGAAGATCCTGAATACCTTCGTGGGCTACGAACCCTGCGGCACAAACCAGTGCGGGGTCATCGACCAGCGCTTCCTTTCGCAAGAAAGCAACGGCAACATCATCTCGCCCTCGAGCATTTTCGGCGAACAAATGGGCTTCAGCATGCCCAAGTTCGAGGTCACCGGCCAGAACCGGGTGTGGTTCGACACCGAAGACCAGAACCTGTCGCGCGCGGATCTCGACCTCCGCTTTGAACTGGCGTTGGGTCAGGAGTTCGATCCGGCGAAGGAGTTGATCCAGACCTACGGCAAGCTGCTGAACGAACTGGAAGGCAACACGGCGAAAGGCGGGGACGACGGTGGGAAGTTGCTGGACATGGGGGTGGACATCAAAGCGTCGCTGGGGCGGATTGAGTAGGGCAAGCTGTCGCGTCGATGGGCGATGGGACGCCGAAACGCTCAGGGCGCGTCTCGCGGCGAAGCGCCACGAGGCAAGCGCAAGCGCATGCACTCCGACGTCACCTGAGAATTTCTTAGCGCTTTCTTCCCGCTTCGGCGCGTTGGGCGCAGGGGGGGCAGAGGAAGGCGGTGGGGTCGAAGTCGAGGCGCTCGGTGTCGATGGGGGCCTTGCAGGCGAGGCAGATGCCGTAGTCGCCCTTGCCGATACGGTCGAGCGCGTTCTGAATGCGGGTCTGCTGGATGTCGCGGCGTCGGCTGAGCGCAACAGCCACCGCCTGCGCCTGCATCGCTTCCATGCGCGAGAGCCGGCCGACGCGGGCCTGGTCGAGTTCGACGGGTTTCGCCGATTCCTTGACCGCGGTGTCCGTGTCTTCCATCGCGTCGCGTAGCGTCAGCAGCATGCCGCGATAGCGTTCCAGTTCGTCTGGGGTCATGGGGGTCATTGCCTCAATCGCCATCGGCGACGCGAATAATGATTTTGCCCTGCGCGTGCTCATTTTCCATATAGCGAATCGCGTCGGGCACTTCGGCGAGGGGGTAGCTGCGGTCAATTACCGGTTTCACCTTGCCAGACTCCAGGAACTCACGAAGCACCACCAGATCCGACTGGTTGGGCTTGACCAGCATGGACCCCATGCGAACCTTGCTGGTCATGGAGATCCATGGGCCACGCAGCGCGGCCTGGTAAAACTGTCTCGTCGCACCGCCACTCATCACGTAGCGGCCGCCAGGCCGCAGTGCACGCCGGTAGGCGTCAATGGGCAAGTCGCCGTTAGCGGCATGAATCAGGTCGTACAAGGCCCCGGCCTGGGTGAAGTCTTCTCTCGTGTAGTCGATGACCTTATCCGCGCCCAACGTCCGCACATGGTCGAGGTTTCGCGTGCTGCACACCCCCGTGACCTCGGCTCCGAGGGCCTTGGCGATCTGGACGGCATAGGAACCCACACCCCCCGAGGCGCCGTTCACCAGGACGTTTTCGCCCGGCCGAATGCGTCCCGAGTCGCGCAGGGCCTGGAGCGCGGTCACCCCCGCAGCGGGCACGGCCGCCGCCTCGCTGAACGACAGGTTTTCCGGCTTGATCGCGATCAACGATTCGGGCGCACACGCGTACTCCGCAAAGGCGCCGAAACCACGGGGGGAGATATCGCCGAAGACCGCATCGCCGGGCGCGAACTGGGTAACTTTTTGGCCGACGGACTCGACCGTTCCGGCGAGGTCCGCGCCAAGGATGTTGACCTTCGGCTTAAACAGTCCGAAGGCAAGGCGAACCAGAAAGGGGTCTGCGCGGAGCAGATGCCAGTCGCCGGCATTGACGGACGCGGCATGAACCCGGATTCGCACCTCATTGTCGCGCGGCACCGGGGTGTCGATCTCTTCATACCGCAAGACCTCTGGGCCTCCGTAAGCGGGAAATACAATCGCTTTCATGCCGTCCTTTCAACTGCGTCAGGGTTGTGCTTGGGGTCTCTGATACACGATAGTGCAGGACGATGTAAACTTACGCGGGAGTTCCTATGTCATGAGGTACCTGATGTTGCTGTGGTCCTTGCCCTTCTGTCTCGCCGCACCGGCCACGGATACGGGCGGAATGGAAAAGCCCCTGCTGACCCTCGGCGCCATGGCCGATTGCCAGCACGCGGACCAGCCAGACGCCGGCGTACGGCTGTATCGCCGTTCGCCGGAGAAGCTGAAGGCGGCGGTCGCGGATTACAATGGGCACGCGCTGAACTACGTGGTTCACCTCGGCGACTTCATTGACACGGACTGGGCGAGCTTCGACACGCTGGAGCCGATCACGGCGGCCTTGAAGCATCCACTCTACCACGTGCTGGGCAACCACGATTTCTCCGTGGCGGACGACCAGAAGGCGCGGGTCCCGGAACGGCTCGGATTGTCCTCCCGTTACTACGACTTCACGGTGGCGCAATGGCGTTTCATCGTCGTCGATGGCAACGACCTGAGCCTGCACGGCTGGCCGAAGGACTCCGCGCGGCATGCCGAAAGCGCGCGGTTGCACGCCGAGCACTACGCCGACAAACCGACTTGGAACGGCGCAGTGGGGGCGGAGCAGCTCGCCTGGATCGAGGCAACGATTCAGGCCGCGCAGAAGGCGGGGGAGAGCGTGGTTCTCTACTGCCACTTCCCGGTGTACCCGTTGGACGTACACAACCTCTGGAACGCGGACGAGGTCGTTGCGATGCTCGAGCGCTATCCTGCCGTGAAGGCCTGGATCAACGGACACAATCACCGCGGCAACTATGGTGAGAAAGCCGGAATCCACTTCCTCACGCTCAAGGGCATGGTGGACACCAAGGAGAATGCCTACGCCTACCTTCGGGTTTACGCCGACCGGATCGAAGTTGAAGGTGTCGGACGGCAGGAGGATTTCGTACTGCCGCTGAAACCCTGATCCCTTGCGAGGTCCCGGCCTCGGGGCGGCCGGGCTACACGCTACTCAACCTTGTATTCACGCCGAAGCTGTTGTAGCTCCGCCGTCAGCTTCGCCTGCACTTCGTTGTAGTTGTTTGTTCCGTAGACGTTCCGCATCTCCTTGGGATCTTGCTTCAAATCGAAGAGTTCCCATTCATCCAGTTCGTGGTAGTGAATGAGTTTGTAGCGTTCCGTGCGCACGCCGTAGTGCTTGGGCACGCTGTGCGCGCCGGGGAACTCGTAGTACTGGTAGTAGATACTGTCGCGTTCGAAGCCCCTGGCGGCGGCGTCGAAGAGCGGCACCAGGCTCTGGCCCTGCATAGCGGCAGGCGCATCAACACCGGCGAGATCGAGGAAAGTCTGTGCAAAGTCGAGGTTCTGGACGAGGTGCTCGTCGGTGCTGCCGGGCGCGATGCGTCCGGGCAAGCGCATGACGAGCGGCATGTGCAGCGATTCCTCGTACATCCAGCGCTTGTCGAACCAGCCGTGTTCCCCGAGGTAAAAGCCCTGGTCCGAGGAATAGACGACCAGCGTGTTCTCCGCGAGGCCTTCGCGATCGAGGTAGTCGAGGATGGCGGCAACGCTCCGGTCCACGCCCTGAATGCAGCGCAGGTAATCCTTGATGTAGCGCTGGTATTTCCAGCGGACCAAGGCCTCGCCTTCGGGCGGGTCGGCCGCGAAGGCGGCGTTCTCCGCTTCGTAGGCGGCGTTCCACGTCGCTTGTTGTGCCGGGTTGAGGCGATCAAAGTTCGATGTCCAGAGCTTGTCATCGCGATCGTTACCTGCGAGGGACAAGGGCAGCTTCAGGTCGTAGGACGGCATCATGTGCGTGGCGATGGTCATCTCCTGCGTGCGCGCGCCGGTGTTGCGCGTGGCGTAGTCATCGAAGAGTGTATCGGGAAGGGGCAGATCGCCATCGCGATAGAGGCCGAGTTCCTTCGGCCCCGGCATCCAGTTGCGGTGCGGCGCCTTGTGCTGCGCCATCAGCAGGAAGGGCTGCGCCTTGTCGCGCGATTCCAACCAATTGATCGCTTCCTCCGTCACGATCTCCGTCACGTAGCCTTCGATCCGCACCGTCCCTTCCGGCGTGCGAAAATCCGGGTTGTAGTAATGCCCCTGGCCCGGCAACACTTTCCAGTAGTCGAAGCCGGTGGGTTCTGACTTCAGGTGCCACTTGCCGATCATGGCCGTCTGGTACCCCGCGCCTTGCAAGAGTTTCGGAAAAGTCGCCTGCGCGCCATCGAAGGTCTGCCGGTTGTCCATCAGGCCGTTGAGATGGCTGTGCTTGCCCGTGAGGATGACGGCGCGGCTGGGCGCGCAGATGGAGTTGGTGCAGAAAGCGTTGCGGAAGAGCAGCCCTTCCTTTGCGATGCGGTCGATGCCCGGGGTCTCGCAGAGGGTGTCGTCGTAGGCACTGATCGCGCGGAGGGCATGGTCGTCGGAGAAGATGAAGACGATATTCGGCGGCGTGGCGGCCATGGCCTGGGCCGCAAGCAGCAGCGCGAACAGGCCCGCGAACAGACGCAATGAAGCGATGCGCATGGTGGATATCCTCCTGCGTGCGACTCTACCGCGTGCCGCGCGCGGCGGGCAAGGGGGGGCGGGGCGCAGCCATGGGAGAATTGCACGGGCACACGGGGACTATGCTAACCTCAGATCATTCAGAAAAGGGAGGCAAGACACGTGGAATGCGGTGTCTGTGGCAGTTCGGAACCGGTCACCCGGTGTACCACCTGTAAGAAATTGCTCTGCAAGGCGCATGGCGTCCGTTGCCAGGACTGTGGCAAGGCACTGTGTCCGGACCATCGTCTGAAGCGCGGCGACAACAAGACGGTTTGCACCAATTGCATGACCAAGGCCGCACCGCCGGCGGAATCCTTCAGCTTCGAATCGCTGATGGCGGATGCGCCGCCCTTGCCGCAGGCCGCGGCGCCGCAGTCTCCGCGACCAAGTGCACCGAAAGAACCCGCCGCAGCGGCGGGAGGCTCCTTCAGTTTTGAAGACTTGAGCCGTGAAGGCGGGCAACTGCCCGGATCGCAACCGAACGATCCCGATGCGCCCGCCCTGATCAATCCCGTTACCGGCGTCGAAGAGGTTCCGGATCCCGAAGTCGATCGCAAACTTGCGATGATGCTGGGAGAGGACGAAGGCGGCATCCGCATGGAAGCACTGGGCGGCAACCGGGGCACGGCGATCTGGCTGACGGGTTTCTATGCGGGTGGCATCGCCATCCTGTTGACCATGCCGCTGATCTTCAGTTCCGGCCTGGACATGCTTCAGCCCTATTATTCGTATAGCGTGATGGTCATTGCCCTGGGCGCTTTGATCTACGGAGTCTACGGATTCTTCCAGAAAGACGATCCGCCAAAGGACCGCTACCTTTCGATTATCGCAGTGGTGTTGGGATTCGCCGCAATCTTTATTGCGCTCGCCTACCGCGGCACGCCGCCCGCCCCTCCGGGATAGCGTTCAGGAGACCGATCCGATGGACCTCTCGCTCTTCGATGTGTACCAGTTCGTGATCACCTACAAGTGGTGGCTGGCCGCCATCGTGCCCTTCGTGATCGCCATCATGGTCCTGCGCGGCCGGGGGTAGCCCGTCCGGCACCGGCACCCCGGGGTGGCGCAACCGGCTCAACGCGCCGCGAGATCCACCGTCAAGGCGGCATCGATTACGCCCTCACCGCTGTGCGCCGCAAGCACGGACACCTGCGCGATCATTTGCGCCCAAGTCCGCCATGGCGCCATGGCCGCTTCGAAGCGCTCGGCACTGTAGCCCCGCACCGCGCCGAGCATGGCAAACTCATGACCAGTTTTCGCGATGGTTTCCACAATCGGCGCGGGCCGCGCGGCAATATAGAAGTTGCCGTCGCCCGGACTACTGCCACCCGGGTTGACCTTGAAGTACTCATTCGCACGGGTGCGGCTTGAACTGAAGAGGAGACCATCGTCCCACGGCCCGACGGTCGGCTCAATTGAAGGC
>JAUIKJ010000146.1 GCA_030430835.1 Candidatus Hydrogenedentota bacterium | reverse complement strand
CGCTTCGTCCAGACTGCGCGTAATCATGATCGCGCCCTTGTTCTTCAGCGATGCCTCGATCGTCGCCGTGCGCGGCAAACGCACGCTTTCCAGTTGCAGCCGTTCTTCCACGCGCCGCGCGAGATCCGCTGACGGGGTGATGAGCACGGACATCGCCTCTTCATCGTGCTCCGCCTGCGCCAGCATCTCCGCCGCCACGTAGCGCGGGTCGGCAAACTCATCCGCCAGCACCACGACCTCCGAGGGCCCCGCTTCGCTGTCGATCTCCACCACGCCGCGCACCAGCGCCTTCGCCGCCGTCACAAAGGTGTTCCCCGGCCCCGTGATCTTCGTCACCGCCGGAATCGTCTCCGTGCCATAGGCCAGCGCCGCCACCGCCTGTGCCCCGCCCACGCGGAAGACCCGCGTCGCGCCCGCGATTCGCGCCGCCGCCAGCACCGCGGGGTGGACCGTGCCGTTGAAGGAGGGCGGCGAGACCATGACGATCTCCTTCACCCCCGCCACGCGCGCCGGTGCGATATTCATCAGTACCGACGAAGGGTAGAAAGCCTTGCCGCCGGGGACGTAGACCCCCGCGCTTTCAATCGGCGTGATGCGCTGGCCCAGCACGGTGCCATCGTCGTAGGTCTCTTCCCAAGAATCGCGCAGTGCCCGTTCATGAAAGCGACGAATGTTGTCATAGGCGCGTTCCAGAATCGCGACGAGCTTGGGCGGGACTTCCTTCATCGCCGCGTCGATTTCTGCCGGCGTCACTTCGAACTGTTCCGAAGTCAGTGTGACCCCGTCGAAGCGTTCGGTGAAATCCGCCAATGCGGCGTCGCCATTCTTCCGCACCGCGTCCACAATCCATCTCGTCGACTCCAGCTTCTCTTGAATCACTGGATCGCTGCCGGTGCCCGTCAGCGACAGGATGTAGTCCACCGCCGCCGTGTAGGCCACATCATCTGTAATCTCAAATACCCGCATGGTTCCTTACTCGCGTACCCGTTCGATGTCTGCGCCCAGGCCCACCAGGCGCTCTTCAATCCGTTCGTAGCCGCGATCAATGTGATACACGCGGCGAATCGCCGTTTCCCCGCGATCCGCCATCAGACCTGCGATGACCAGCGATGCGCTCGCCCGCAGGTCCGAAGCCATCACCGGCGCCCCGCTGAGTTGTTCCACGCCACGTACGATCGCGGTGTTGCCTTCCAGGTCGATGTCCGCCCCCATACGCACCAACTCCGCCGCCTGCATGAAACGGTTCTCGAAGACCGTTTCCTTGATTTTGCTCACGCCTTTCGCCCGGGTCAGCATCGCCATCATCTGCGCCTGGAGGTCCGTCGCGAAGCCGGGATAGGGGAGCGTGACAAAGTCCACCGCCTGAATACCATTGCGCGCGGCGGCACGGATTCGGCCGCCCTGCACTTCCACCTCGGCGCCCGCTTCGCGCAGCTTCTCAAGGAAGACCGGAAGGTGTTCCGCGTTCGCGTTCACCACCGTCACGTCGCCATGCGTTGCCACGCCTGCAAGCAGGAAGGTGCCCGCTTCGATGCGATCCGGAATCACCACGTGTTCCGTGCCACCGAGTGCTTCCACACCCACCACCGTAATCAGATCCGTGCCCGCGCCCGAGATCTGCGCGCCCATCGCATTGAGCATCCGCGCGAGATCCTCAATCTCCGGTTCCCGCGCGGCATTGCCGATGCGCGTGAGGCCTTCCGCCCGTACCGCCGCCATCATGATGTTCTCGGTCGCGCCTACACTCGGAAAGTCCAAGGTATGGCTTGCACCCTTCAGCCTTCCCTCCGCCACCACATAACCATCTTCTATGCGTATCGACGCGCCCAGCGCCTCGAGGCCTTTCAGGTGAATATCGACCGGGCGCGTGCCAATCGCGCAGCCGCCCGGCAGTGAGACTTTCGCCTTGCCGAAGCGCCCCAGCAATGGGCCAAGCACGAAGAAAGAAGCGCGCATCGTGCGGACGAGGTCATACGGCGCTTCCGGCACGATGCCGTCTTCCGCCTCCATCGTCATCGTACGCCCGGTGAACTCGATGCGCATACCCATTCCCGTGAGCAGCTTGTCCATGGAGAACACATCGTGCAGGCACGGTACGTTGTGCAGCACCACCGGCGCTTCCGCCAGCAGGGCCCCCGCCATCAACGGCAGTGCCGCGTTCTTCGCGCCCCGAACATGCACCGAACCTACGAGGGGCTTGCCGCCCCGCACCAGAATCTTGTCCACGCCTTCCGCTTTCCTTCCCGGGTCTAAAATAAAAACAGGCCCAAAGCACTGCGCCTCGGGCCTGCGAAGTTCCGCTGAGCAATGCGCTACTGCGCGCTTTCCTCGGTCGTCGTGGCGTCCTCGGCCGCTTCTTCCACGGCTTCCACGGCATCGCCGGCCACATCGGCCACGTTGTCTGCCGCCGTTTCCACCGCGTCGACCACCACTTCCGCGGCTTCTTCGACCGTCGCAGCCGCCGCGGCGTCCGCCCCGTCCGCCACCGCCTCAGCCGCTTCCACGACCTCCTCGGCCGCCTCTTCCACCATCGTGTCAGCCGAGGCCGCATCCGCTTCAGGCGTTTCCGCCGGGGCGTCGGCACTTTCTTCCACGGTCACTTCCGGTGTGATTGCGACCGCTGCACCATCTTCGGTCTGCACTTCCACGTTCACTTCCGGCGCGGCGGCAGCGTCTTCTTCAGCGGCGGTGCCGTCGAAGAGCGCATCGTAGTTACCCGTGTTCGCGTATTCTTCCACCATTTCCGGAGCAACGCCACCGGAAACACGGCCGTAGATAATCGAGATAACAATCGCCAGCACCATGAAGACAGTGGCCATGGTATAGGTCAACTTCTGCGGCAGGCTGCGAATGTTGCGCGGACCGAAGACCGCTTCCGAACCAGGACCCGCACCAAAGGCACCCGCGAAGCCGACGCCCTTGCCCTTCTGCAGCAGCACAATGATGATCAGCCCCACGCAGCTGGGCACATACAGCGCCAGCAGCAGGTAATAGAGCGTCGTCCAGCTAAAAATATACTCCAACATGCCGATTGGTTCCTTTGAACGTTCTAGGCCGCCGCGCCGGCGTCGGCCGCCGCACGCACGATCCGTGCAAAACTTTCCGCCTCGAGCGAGGCACCGCCCACCAGGAAGCCGTCCACATTCGGCTTCCGAATCAGCTCCGCCGCATTGTCCGGCTTCACGCTGCCACCGTATTGAATACGCATCGCCGAGGCCGTAGCCTCGTCGAACGCGGCTGCAATCTCACTGCGCACGAAGGCGTGCGCCTCTTCGGCCTGGTCCGGCGTGGCCACCACGCCCGTGCCGATCGCCCAGACCGGCTCATAGGCCACCACGATACCGGCAAGCGCTTCCGCCGAAAGGCCCTTGAGTCCTTCGCGTACCTGACGCGAAAGCACGGCGTTCATCTCGCCGCCTTCGCGCTCTTCCAGGGTCTCACCGATGCAGAACATCACCTTCAATCCGCATTCGCGGGCATAGGCAACCTTCTGATTGATAACGGCATCGCTTTCACCGAAGAGCTGCCGGCGCTCGCTGTGGCCGAGAATGACCCAGCCGCAGCCACAGTCCTGCAACATCTGCGGGGAAACCTCTCCGGTAAAGGCACCGCTCTCCTTGGGGTAGCAATTCTGCCCACTGAGTCCGATGCGGGAATCGTCCAACTCGGTACCCACGGCATAGAGCGCCGTAAAGGGCGGCGCCACAATGATTTCCACCGTGTCGATATCGCCGGTCAGGTCGCGCAGCGCGCCGGCAGTGGCCACCGCGTCGCCGGTGAGCTTGTTCATTTTCCAGTTTCCGGCAATAACCGGGATGCGATTGGAATCAGCCATGAGTATAAACACCAAGTTTCCGGGGAAAAGCTGGGCACAAAGGCCCCGAATCTTATCAAATGAGGCCAGGGAAGCGCAAAGCGGAGCTACTATTCGGGTTTGGCCGTCTGCGACTGCTGCCGCCCGCCATGGACCAGCGCCCCGGCAAAGTCGGAAAGCCAACGCTGGAGGTCATCCAGCAGGCAATAGAACAACGGTACGACGAAGAGCGTCAGCACGGTGCCCGCGGTCAACCCGCCGATCAAGGCACGCCCCAATCCTGCGAAGGTCGCCGCGCCGCCCGTCGTCGCCATGGCCAGCGGCACCACGCCGAGAATCGTGGTAATCGCGGTCATCATCACGGGCCGGAAGCGGTTGCTGCCCGCTTCGACGATGGCCGCTTCGCGCGTCGGCATCCGGGTACGCAGTGCGTTGATGTGATCCACGATCACGATTCCATTGTTCACAATCAGCCCCGCCATCAGAATGCACCCAATCATGGTGACGCTGTCCAGCGCGGTACCGGTAATCAGCAAGGCCCAATAGGCACCGCCCAGCGCGAGCGGTACCGTGGACAGGATCGACAGGGGGTAGAGCAGGGATTCGAAAAGTGCGCTCATCACCAGATAGATCAGGATGACGGCCATCAGCAGGGTGGTGCTGAACTGGAATGCGTTCTCACCCAGTTCTTCCAGCGAGTCGCCAAAGCCGATGCTGTAGCCGACCGGCAGCTCAAAGTTGGCCGCGGCTTCGGTCAGACTGTCCATGATCGAGGCGAGGTCTTCGGTGTCCGTGTTCGCGGAGATTGTAATCGTATTCTTGCCGTCCACCCGCATGATTGAGGCGGGGCTTGTCTCCTTTGAATACTCCACCAACTCGTTCAGCGGCACCAGATCACCCGTGGTGCCCACCACCGTGACATTGTCCAGGTTGGCCCGTGACTTTCGATCCTCTTCACGGAACTGTGCCCAAACCGGGATCTCGCGGCCACCCTGCTTCATGAAGGGGAGGCGCGCACCGCGCAGGGCGGCATCCACCGTCGTCGCGATATTGTAGGGCGTAATGCCCCGGCGTTCCGCAAGGGCCTCGTCGATCTCGATCTGCATCTCGCGCTTGCTCTTCTCGAGATCGGTGGTGACGTCGCGAACGTTCTCCAGTCCCGCCATGATCTTCTTGAACTGTTCCGCGTAGCGTTCCAGTTCCTGCGTGTCGTCGCCGCGCATCGTTATGGAGACGGCTTTCTCGCTGCCCGAGGTGCCCGTGTCCGTCACGGTAAACTGCAGTTCACCGCCCGGCACCATGCCCGGGAGCGACTCGGAGAGGATGCGCATCACTTCCTCGGTGTCGTACGTTGGCGTTTCCCACTCGGGGCCGTCTTCTTCCGTGAAGAGATACATCTCGAGCACACCGCCGCCGACTTCGTAGAAACTCATGATGTTCTTGATGCCGAGTTCCTCACGTCGGGAATTGAGTTGCTCTTCCAGCAGCGAGAACAGCTTCCGGGTTTCGGCCATGTCCACGTTCTGTTCCGTCTCAATGTCGATCTTCACTTCGCGCGTATCGAGCTTGGGCAGGTCGCGCATGCCGACCCGCTGAAAGGGAATCGCATAGGTGACATACATCATCAGGCCCAGCAGCACGAAGGACACCAGCTTGAATCGGAGTGCGGTCGCGAGCCCCGTGCTGTAGGTGTCGATGATTCGTTGCACGAGATTGAGGCGACCAATCATGCCGAGCACGCCACGGCGGGGCACCGCGTCTTCGCCCTCGGGCGACGCGATCAGGCCCATGCGCTGCTCCATGCGCTCGAAGAGGCTGGCGTCGGAAGTCTCCTTCATGCGGCTCATGGCCAGCGGAATCAGCGTCAGCGCGATGACCAGACTGCCACCGAGCGACACGACCAGAGGGAGCCCGAGCTGCTCCATGAAGATCGACATGCGGCCCGCTTCAAGGTAGTACATCGGCACAAACACAACCCAGGTGGTCGTGGTCGAAGCGAAGATCGCGAGGGCCACCTCCGACGCGCCGCGTCGTGATGCCTCGAAACGATCAAAGCCAATGGTCCGGTGGCGGATGATGTTCTCCACGACCACGATCGCGTTGTCGACCAGCATGCCGACGGCGATGATCATGCTCACCATCGTTACGAGATTCAGTTCCATGCCCCAGAAAAACATGAACACCAGCGCCACCAGCAGCGAAGTTGGAATGGCAAAGGCCACGATAACCGTGGGCCGAAAGCGGTGGAGGAAAAAGAAGAGCACCGTGAGTGCCATGAACCCGCCGTAAATGCCCTGCTTGAACAGATTGCCCAGCGCGGACCGGATCAGTTCGGACTGATCAAAGAACACGCGGTGCACCACGGGTTCCGTACCGCCCTGTTTATCAAGCAGTGCGAGAATGTTCGGCAGCTCGCCCGCGATGTTGTCGCAGGTGTCGACCGTGTTTGCCTCGGATTCCTTCACGATCAATGCAACCGCGCCCGACTGCCCGTCCAGCGTAACGTGGGCGACCTCTTCGCGCGCGGCAAAGCGCACCTCGGCCAGGTCTTTCAGGCGCAGGCCGCTCGGGGTCACCACGATATCTTCAATCTCGTCGATGCGCCGGTACTCGCCCACGGCGCGCACGAAGTATCGTTTGGACCCGTCCTGCAGATCCCCCACGGAAACATTGAGACTGCTCTGCTGGAGCGTCGCCACCAGTTGCGCCAGGCCAAGGTTCATACTGCGCAAGGTGTTCTGATCGAACTCGATCAGAATCTCCCGCTCCTGCACCGGCGTGAGGATGTTCACATTCGCCACGCCGTCGAGGCGCTGCAGGCGCGGCACGGCAATCGTGCGCAGGTGATGAATGAATTCTTCCTCGTCGCCATCCTTGAAGAAGCCGACCGCCATCACGGGAATCGAACGGGAGCTGAATCGCTGTAGCATCATCCGGTCCGCTTCTTCCGGAAGCACCAGCTTCAGACGCTCCATCCGATCGCGGATCTCCGCCGTTGCCGTCGTCATCGGCACGTCCAGATCGAAGAGCATGCTCGCGAAAACGCCGTCGGAATTGGAGATGGTCCGAATTCGGCGAAGACCGGGGATGGTACGCAGTTCACCCTCGACCGGCTTCGCGATTTGTTGCTCCACCTGCTCCGGCGAACCGCCGGGGTACGGTACCGTCAGGCCGACAAAGGGTTCATCGATATCCGGCAGGAAGGTCAGAGGCAGACGAAACCACGCGATGACACCAAGGATCAGCACGCTGATGGAAACCATCAGCACCGTCACCGGACGGTCGAGCGCAAAAGATGGCAGCGAAAAGCGCATCACGCCGAATCTTCAGCGGCGGGCTTGTCCCGGCCACCGAACATGTAATACACCATCGGGATCACCAGCAAT
>JAUIKJ010000145.1 GCA_030430835.1 Candidatus Hydrogenedentota bacterium | reverse complement strand
CCCTGCCGCACGTAGATTGGCGTCGTTTCGGCCGAGGCGCCCGGCGGGCGCTGCGCTACGTACTTGCCATTCACCCAGATGCGCAGTGCCGCGCTCCCGTCCAGGTCAAGCTGTGCCGTCTGTCGTTGCTCCATGGTGAATTCGGCATAGGCGTAGGCCGTGCGGCTGCAGTCGCGCAGGCGACCGCCAAACGCGGGTGAGAGCGCGTTGTCGAGTTCGAGGGCAAAGATGTCGTCACCGGCCGAAGCGGCATAGCCCGGCACCCAGCGAATCGGCGCGTACCAGCCCGGGAACTGCTGTCGCAGATCCACGACCTTCTCCGGACCATAGTCCTTGTCGTGTCCGGCACCATCGAGGTTCGGCAATGCCCCCAGCAACATCCATCGCCTGGCATGCTCCACGCGCTCACGGCGCAACCATTCTACCGTAGCCTTCGATACCGGCAGGGGCACGCTGCTGGGTACCGCGCGTCGCGAAAAATGCGCGAGCATGTTGGTGAAGATCATGTCCGCGGCCATGTCGTTGCCCAAGTGTTCCAGCAGTGGCATGTGCGTGAACACCACGACTCCACTGCCGTATCGGCGCACCAGGATCCCGTTCGCCCAGGTGGCCGGCTCCGCCGCGTCCTTGCCGCGCCACACCAACGCCCCTGCGATATCCTCCTCGCTCTCTTCCGCGAATACCGTCGGCGCGGCCAGGTTCTTATAGGGCTGGCGCATCAGGACCTTGGCCGGCAGGCCCTCAAACACGGGGTGAATGCGGGCGTAGTGCAGCACGGCATCCCAGGGGGACTGCGCCACCGGTGTGGCCCGCAGGTCCGCACTGATCTGATCGGCCAATGTGTTCCAGTCCGCGGGCGGGGAAAAGACAAAGGCGACCGCGCCGCCATGGACCTGCGCCAGAATCTGCATCAGGTCGTTGTCGGGATAGGCCCGGAAGGTATTCCCCAGCGGCGGCACGATATGCACCGGCGCCGTGATCGACTCCGGCTGAATGAAGGGCGCGCACGCGTCCGCCCAGGCACCATGGGGATCCAGCAGGTTGACCGGGAGTTGGGCCGGCTCGGTCGGCTGGGTCACCAGAAAACTCAGGCTGGATTCGGCGATGACCTTCCCCGGTTGCAGCAGGCGCACCAGAAAACGGTGCATGCCAGGCGAACCGGACGCCGCGATATCGCCTTCCCAAACCGGGCGCCCGTGTTTTACCAGGCTCACGTTTCGCTTCTTCTTCCACAGCACCTGATTCGTGGGGCCGACCACCTGAAGTGACAGATCGGCACGCCCTTCGAGCCGTGCTTCGTTCGCCAGGAGGATGGTCACCTTCGCCTCTTGCCGCGGCGCCAGGTTGCTTTGCGCCATCTGTATCAACGGACGCACCGGCAACTGGATCTTGTTGAGCGCGGCGAGCCCCGGCTTGGCCTGGCCCGTCCGGGTGACGATGCCACCGCCCGGCACCGGGCCCGCATCGTTGAGTTGCGCGAAGCAGTACCCGGCCACCCGCGGATTCGATCGAAGTGCATCGAGTTGCAGCCGCGCGGCGTCGCAGGGTAGCAGCACCGCCGCGTCGATCAGCTTGTCAAGGGAGCCGAAGGCGCGATCGAGCTGACGCGCCTCGAAACCGGCCTTGAGTGTTTCGTTTGTCCGCTCATCCACGGTGCCAAAGCCGAAGCGGGATACATAGGTGAGCTGCGTGGCGGACCCGCATTCCCGCAGGGCACATTCCGCACTGGGACTGACCGGCGCCGGCAAGGGCAGGCGCAGGTCACAATAGCGCTCTGGATCGTCGCGGTAGGGGCGAAGAAAACGGCCGTGACCCACCGCATCGCGGAAAAGAATGACCCGGCTCGGATCGATCGCGCGCACGGCCTGGGCGGCTTCCAGGCCATCAAGCTGCTCCAGGGTCCACATGATCACACTGGCACGATTCAGGTCCCGAATGACAATGTCCGGGTCGTGGGCGGGTTGAACCACCAGCAGGCCCATCGCATCCGCACAGTCGAGCAGCGCCGGCGGTGCCGCGGCCGCGTCCAGACTGATTGCGTTGAAGCCGGCATCGCGGGCTGCCTGCGCGTCGCGCTCGGCGGTGACCGGATCGCTCGCGGCATGCTGGTGCCAGATGCTCTTCAGGAAGAAAGGATGGTTGTTCAGGTGGAAGCGCCCGTCCTTGATGGAAAACTCGCGCATCGCGAATTGCACGGAATGCCGTGCTGCCTTGCCGTCCCGGGATTCATAGTCCACGTGTAGCGTGTAGGCGTGGGGGGATTCCGGCGTCCAGGGTTGGAAGTCCGGAAAGTCGATCAGGAACTCTGTGCCGTCGCCCGCAGCGCCGCAGGCGGTGCCCTCAATCTGGAATCGGAGCCCAGCATCGACCGGCAAGTCGACCGTAACCGCAATGCGCTTGCGTCGCAGGTCGGGGAATACGGCGACGTTGGACCCGTCACCACGCAGCGGATGATCTTGCGGTGCTGTGCTCATTCAACTTCCTGACGGGCCCAAGCGGCCCATGCGAACTTCCAGGACACAATTTTACCGGGCAACTGGATACGCAATCAATGCGCTACCAGGTCCACCAGGCCACTGCCAGTATGACCACGCCACAGATGAATTTGGCAAACATGCCGCCCAATTTGCCCAGCGTGGCGCCCCAGCCGATGCGCACGGCCTCGGCCGGGGTGCGCTCGTGTTGGATGTAGTCGTAGATCGCCGCCGCGCCAAAGGCGCCGATACACGCGCCAATAATTGTGCCGATCAGGGGAATCGGAATGAGTGCCGTGAGGAAAATCGCGCCGCCGATACAGCCCACAAGCGCCGCCACCATCGAGCCCTTGCTGCCCCCAAAGCGCCGCGCGCCGTAGCCCGCCAGGGCCGTCTCCAGAATTTCGCCCAACACCGCGAATATCAGCATCAAGGCGATGCCCAGCCAGCCCACATGGACCCAGCCGGTCGCCACCCAGACGACCGCAAAGGCGCCCAGCAAGAGCCAGTTGCCGAAGAGCCCGAGTACGTTCAGCAGCATCGCCGCCGCGATGGTCAGCCCGAGTGCGAGCCACCCCACAACCGAGAGAAAGAATTCGACGTTGAGCCAGTCCATGTTCATGTGAATACCGCGTTGGAGGGAAAGGGTTGCCGATGCTGCATACACGCATCAACGGCGCTTTATTCGACCGGTCCGACGCAACCGCCACTAAAATCCTGCCCGAGACATCGCTTCACGCAGGGTGACCACGCCCCGCCGCAGTTGCTCGATCATCACGGCGTCCGAAGCCACCCGGTACTCGCAGTGCAGCGAGATCGGGCCTGCGAAACCGGCCTTGCGCAGAATCCGCAGCATCTCCGTCGTCTCCACGACGCCTTTCCCGAGCGGGACCCAGCGCGGTTTCCGGTCGTCGAAGACAAAGTCTTTTACCGCGACCATCCGGGTGTGTGCCGCCAGCGCGCGCGTCGTAATCTGCCAGTCACCATACGCACCTTCGACCGTCGCATGGCCCAGATCCAGATTGGACCCGAGATGCGCGGAACCCACCGATTCGTAGACCCGCAGCAAATCCCAGAGTGGTGCACCCACGTAGTTCGATCCGGAGTGGTTGTGGTAGCCCGCGGTCATGTCGTAGTGCTCGGCGAGCGCGGACAGGCTGCGCAAGTCCGCCTCCACCTGCTTCAGTTGCGCCAGCGGGTCCCCGTTCGTGTCGTAGCGGTGTCCGCCGATCCGGAAATATTTTATTCCCAGTTCCGAGGCCGTGCGGAGTACCGCCTCCAGATCGTCGTCCGTGCCCGACTGAAACCGGGTGGTGATCATGGGGATGTCCAGGCCCTCCGCGCGAATCGCCTCGGCCGCGCGCGGCAGATCCTCTGCCACGCGTTCGGGCAGGACATGGCCGCCCCGGCGTACCGTCAGGTCCACGCCATCCAGCCCAATCTCGCGGCAGGTCTTCGCCAATGCGGGATAGTCGAGAAACTGGAGATGCTTGGAAAACACGCAGACGGGGGGACTTGCCGCCGCCGTGGCCGGCCGGGCCGGCGCCATGGCCAACGGCGCGGCCGCAAGGAGTCCAAGAAAGCTTCGCCGCTTCACGATCATCTCCATTATTTCAGCTTGTCCAGCGCGGCCGACGCATTCGCGAGCGCACTGCGTGTCGCGTCTGAAGGCTTGCTTTTGTCGATGGCCTCGGCTTTCTTCTTCGCGGTGGTTTTCTTCTTTGCGGCCGTCGTCTTTTTGGGCGCCGCTTTCTTCTTCGTCGTGGCCTTCGGCTTCGCCGTGGTCTTCTTCGTGGCGGCTTTCTTCGTTGCGGTCGGCTTCTTGGCCGCCGGCTTCTTGGCCGCCGGCTTCTTCTTGGCAGCGGTCGTCTTCTTCGACGTGGCCTTCTTTGCCGTCGCCTTTTTCTTCGGCGATGACCCTGTTTCGGTAGCCGCCGCGGCGGTCTTCCGCTTCGCGGCGGCTTTTTTCTTTGCGAGCGTGTTCGGGCGTGCCGGTGCTTTCTTGGCCGTCGGCTTCGTCTTGGCCGCCGGCTTTTTCTTGGCCGCTGTTTTCTTCTTGGCGGGAGTTTTGGCAGCGGTTTTTTTCTTGGCGGGCGCAGCCGCGGGCGCTGGGGCCTCGGCACGGGCGGGCGCCTGCTCCGTAATCCGCGCAAAGGAGTCGCCCGAGAGGATCTCCGCGCGGCGATCCTGGCCGAGCGCTGGGAGCACCGCGTCATCGTCTTCGGTGGCGATGGTGTCCAGGTTGACCCGCGCGACAATCGGGTGCGCCTCAAACCATTTCGCGATTGGCCCGTAGATCATGCGGGTGCTGTCCCGTCCGAAGGCCAAGTCGATGTGGCTGTAATCCTCTTCGCAACCCGCTTCCTTACTGGCGACCAGCATCTTCTTGTCCGCGGTCGGCAGCGCATCGAAGAACTTCTTCGCCTCGTCAACGGGGACGAAGGGATCGCGCGGACCGTAAACCGCCAGCAGCGGCACCTCCAGCGTCGCCAGCCCCGCCTTCACATCCAGTGCGTCCTTGTTAACGCGCCACACGCGCTTCCGCACGCTGAAAGCCAACTCCGAGAGAACCTTGTGCAAGGGTTCGTCAATCGCGCTGTAAAAATGTCCCGAGTTCACCGAAGGATGCAGGTTGCGCATGTTGGTCGGGAAGAAGCCGAGGGTAAAGCGGCACAACATTGCGATCGGGATGAGCCCGCGTATGCACTTGCCGCAGAAGGCTGGCCAGGATTTCACCATGAAGAGCAGTTCATCATGTAGCCGCACACGGACACCATCGAAGCCCACGGGCGATCCCAACGTTGTGCCGCTCGCGATATGCTCATTGCCGTGTTGCAGGCTGTAGGCGTAGAGCAGCATGCCGCCCATGCTGTGGCCCACCCAGTGCACCTTGTCATAGCCCGTCGTCTTGCGGATGTAGCGAATCGCCGCGGGCAGATCATAGAGCAGGTAGTCGTCGAAGGAGACGTCCGTCTTCGCGCGTTCGAAGGGCGGTTCGGACGACTTGCAGCCCCGCAGGTCGATCGCCCAGCAGTCGTAGCCCTTCGCCGCGAGAAAGTCCACCAGGCTGTGGCCCTCGGGTGCGGTGAAGTTGTGGTGATTGGCGAGCGCACCGTGCACCAGCAACACCGGTTCCCCCTCGGTGCGTCCCTTGCGGAAGCGGCACATCCGCAGTTTCCACAGGTCCCGGGTTGTGACCGTGTGAACCTCCTTCGATCGCACCGCCTCGGGGTACATCGACTCGAGGATACTCCAGTAAAACATGACGAGAAAGGCCACGCCGAGCAGCGCACCCAAAGCGGCCAGTACAATCCACCACGCAATAATCACGAAGATCTCCCTATGGACGTTACTGCTTTCCCGATGTTCCCGCCTCGGCGTTCAGATGCGCGTGAATGCGCTGCGCAAGCTCCGGACTGATGCCCGGCGTCTCTGCGATGGCCGAAACCGAGGCGGCCCGTATTCTGGCAATAGAACCCAGACGGTTCAAGAGGGCGCGCGCCCGTTTCGGGCCCACCCCCGGTATCCCCACCAGCGCCGTGGACAAGGTCGCGGCCGACCGTTTCTTGCGGTGGTAGGTAATCGCGAAGCGGTGTGCCTCGTCGCGCACGCGCGCCAGCAGCTGCACCACCGGACCGTTCTGCGGCAGCAGGATGGGATTCGCCCGGCCCGGCACGAAGAAGCGCTCCGGCGACCGGCCCGATTCCTGCGTGCGCGCCTTGGCGATGCCCGCGCGCGGGAGATCTTCGATGCCCAGGTCCTTGAAGACCGCCGTTGCCACATTAAGCTGGCCCTTGCCGCCGTCGATGAGCACGAAGTCCGGCAGGTCGTCCTCGTCGATGGCCCGCTGAAAGCGCCGCATCAGCACCTCGCGCATGCTCGCAAAGTCGTCCTGGCCCGCCACCGACTTGATGCTGAAGCGGCGGTAGCGCGCTTTGTCCGGCTTGCCATCCGTGAAGACCACCATCGACGCGACGTTCTTGTCGCCCTGCATGGTGGAGATATCGAAACATTCGATGCGCCTCGGTGGCGCGGGGAGGTGGAGGGCCTTCGCCATTTCCTCCAGCGCATCCACCTTGGCCTTGTCGGCGAGGCGTTTTTCCTGGAAGCTCTGCTCCGCGTTGCGCGTGGCCAGTTCCACGAGCGCCGCCTTCGCGCCGCGTTGCGGGCGGTGAATGCTGACACTGCTGCCGCGATCTTCACTGAGCACCTCGGCGAGGGTATCCGCCTCTTCCAGGTCGATCGGTACCAGCACTTCGCGCGGTGTGGCCGCCGATTCACTGTAGTACTGCAAGAGAAAGGAGCTCAGCAGCTCGTCGTGCGGCATCTCCGTGCGCTCGAAGGAAAAGCTGCGCCCGCCGAGCATCTTGCCGCCACGATAGAAGAGGATCTGGATCTCGGTGTAGCGGCCCTCGGTAAAGAGGCCAAAGACATCGCGGTCTTCCGCGCCGGGTACCGCCACCGCCTGCTGCCGCTCCATGGTCTTGCGGAGATCGAAGAGACGATCACGCAACACCGCGGCTTCCTCGAACTCCAACTTCTCTGCGTGCGCGGCAATTCCCGCCGTGAGCGATTTCTCCAGTTCGCTGCTGCGGCCCTCGAGCACCATCGTCACCTGATTCACGATCTCGTGGTATTGCTCGCGGTTCACGTAGCCGACACAGGGTGCCACGCATTGCTTCATCTGATAATAGAGGCACGGCCGCGACCGGTTGTTCATCACGTGGTCGGAAC
>JAUIKJ010000144.1 GCA_030430835.1 Candidatus Hydrogenedentota bacterium | reverse complement strand
CATATGAAGGCCCCATGAAGGTGTGGAATCAATCTGCGTTCTGGCAGGCATTTTGATTGAGCGCTTGGGAATCTGGTGGTGGTACGGCATCGTCATTGAGTAATCCCGAATGCTGAGTTTGTCGCACCTGAGATTGGTGTCGCGCTCCGAGCTCCGCATTGTGCGGAGCCCGGAGCACTTGTCAGAATGGCTACAGGACCTCGTATACGAGGTGATTATCACTAGTCCTGCCGACCACGCGCAGCAACCCCCACTCCAAACCCCACGCCTTAATTTCCTTCCCGGCCTGGGTCGGGGACTCGAAGGTCTCCCACACCTCTTCGCCGAGCAAATCCCGGATCTCAGCGACCGTTCCGGGTGCGTTCTTGCCCAACGCGGGGCCAACCTTGCGCTTCTCTTCCAAGCTCATAGCAATAGCCTTTCTTGTTTGAACACGCCCAATTGGCGTACATGCAATCTACCACAAGTTTGCTTGCCACACAATACCTAAGTGCCTGTAATTGCTTGACTTAGATGCTTTCTTGCATTGATCAAATGAGACGAAAACCGCTAGGGGGCTCAATTTGAACCACTCTCAATGGACATAATTTTTTCCATTACAAGCCGGAAATTCATATGCTCAATTGCAGGAAAGGAAGTGAATCATCATGAAGAAGCGCGATTCGAAAGCGTTGGCAACCGAAATTTTGACTTCGGCGATCAAGGACGGACGGCGTGCAACGCCCAGGGAAAAGCTGCTCGCGGCCTCGCTCTTGCTAATGAGCAATCCCAAGAACGGGGAAACATCCAATGAAGACAACTGGACGGAGGAGACAATACGCGATATTTTTCAGCGTATCGGTATATCATTTACATCTAAGACACTAAATAATTGGGTGCGTAATATATCTAAATGCGATAAGGGGGCGACACTCGACGATATCCTGAGCGCATTGCAGCACGGTGAGAACAGAAAGGGCAACGAGCTAATCCGTATGCTCGAAAAGCACGCAGGTCGAACGAGTCAAATCAAGATCCGAAGCCACCGATGGTATTTCTGGTCGCCCCGAGAGGTCCATTTCTTCACCAAAACCTCACTGTTCCCGCCGCGCCTCATCATGAAGACAAAAGGCTTGCGAGCGTCGTTCGAGTCCAAAGGCGAAACGTCTGATACCTCGAAGAGTGGATATGATCTACTTCCCCTCGTATCCGCCGCTAGAAAAGCAATGCAGAAAGCCGAAAAAAGGGGAAAAAAGGACTTACAAATCAGACAACTCCCGACGGTTTGGGACGGATGGGACATGTGGTGCTCGTTGGCATTGAAGGCCATGCAGGAAGAGAGTGAAGACTGGACACGTATTGATGACCTAATCAGGTCGAGGATGCAAGAGTTCAATATCGTAATATCGGAGTCCGAGCAAGAATCAATGCGTGCTCTCAGTGTCACGGAGAGGCAACTACAGCGAAGATTGAACGCCTCGGGATTCCAGTGGACTCCGGAGAGTGATTTTCGTCCGAAGTTCGGGAATTTGACTATTGGTAAATGGATGCATTGCAGTAAGGAGTAAACGCGATAGTCTTACAAAAAAATAATATCATAAGCGATTGCGAAGCGCGTGCCCCGCAGAGGGGGCACGCGCCGGGCGTAGGGTCTCGCGGTACCGCGCTTCAGCCGTCCGTGCCGGTCAGGCGCTGGGCGGTCTGGTCGGCGCGGTCACGCAGGCCGGAATCGGCCAAGTGGGCGTACCTTTGCGTCATCAAGCTGGTGCTGTGCCCGAGGCTCTTCTGGACCTCGAAGAGCGACGCGCCCAGCTGCACCATGTGCGAGGCGAAAGTGTGCCGCAAGTCGTGGACGCGGAAGTTGGCGATCTCCGCTTCCTCCAGCGCCGCCTTGAAGGTGCAGCGCGGTTGCAGCACGGGCCGCCCCGCCTGCCGACCCGGGAAGACGTAGGGGTGGCCGTTCTTGCGGTGCTCCCGCATGAGCTCGACCTCCGCCCACGCGGTGCCGGACAGGTACACCCGGCGCGACTTCCCCGACTTGGTCTGTCGCAGCAGCACGGTTCTCTCCGCTGCATCGACGTCCTCCCAGCGGAGGTTGAACACCTCTCCGCACCGCAGCCCGGTGAACAGCAGCATCCGCAGGCCGCTGGCGATGGCCTTGTTCTCCGCCTTCTCCAGCGCCGCGAGGAAGCGCTTCACCTCGTCCAGTGACAGGTACCGGTCCCGCCCCTCGGGCTGCTGGAACTTCTTCACGGCGAGGCACGGGTTCTTCTCCATCCAGTCCCACTTCACCGCGAGATTGAGCGCGGCCTTCAAGACGGCGAGGTGGTGGTTGGCCGTCGTGGTGGAGACGCGCTCCTTCATGGCGGCGTGGAACTGCTGCACGTCGCGCACGGTGATGGCGTCGAGGTGCCGGTCCCCGAACGCGGGCAGCGAGCCGGTGTTCAGGCGGCTGATGACCACGTCGGGGCGGCGCAGCGTCCTGCGCGCGTGCGGCAGGTAGTGGGCTTCGATGAACTCTCGGAAGGTGAGCGTGTTCGCCTTCGCCTCGACGGCCCGCCTCGGGTCCTCCCCGCGAGCGAGCGCCGACTTGACCTCCCAGCCGCGCTCGCGCGCCTGCTTGAGGCTCATGCCGGGGAACTCGCCGAGCTTCATCGCGCACTTGCGGCCCCGCCACCGGAACCGGAAGAACCAGTAGCAGCGCCCGGACTTCGACTTGTTGAAGCGGAGACCGACGCACTCGGTGTCGCAGAGCTCCATCTGGGACGACGTGCTCTCCGGGTCGTGCGGCGGCAGCGCCTCCAGCGCCTTCTGCGTGAACCGGAATCTCGTTCGACTCTCTACCATTTCGGGCATGGCTGTGCCTCCTTTTCTCGGGTTGGGTTGGTGCGGGGAGCGCCGGTGGGATCACCGGCGCGGCGTGCAGCGACGAGCTAGTTCGTTGCCCTGCATCGCATCCCCCAGCGAGTCAATAGTTAGTTGTGGCCGCCGCGCCACCGCGACGGTCCTCGGACGGTCCGGACACTCTGTTTCCCGGTGCGCGCCGTAGAAACTGGCGGCAACGTTCTCGGTCCGACGGCGCTGCCGCCGCCCACGGGACGGCGGCAGCGCAACAGCGTTGGGGTATGGCAGGGCCTACAGGGGGCGTCTCCGCCCGCTGAATTGGACCGCCGTGCTTTCACGCTTGGAAACGCAGCGCGATGAGAGAAAGGCTCCACGAGAGTGGAAGACGGTAGCCGCCGGTCGGGCCACACTCGGGTCTGGCCAGACGTTCATCTCGCCCGTCCTCCGCGAAGGGCGAGGCCGAGTTTTCCGGCCCCCGCTGTGGGATGCCTACCGTCCGCGCCGCTCGGGGAAGTCCACGAAGTACTCCCTGTCGAGCACCCGCATGTAGCGCCTCCGCAGCGTCTCGACGGAAAACGTCTCGATAGCCTCCCCGAGGTCCAGCAGGTCGCGGTCTTCGAAGGCGAGCACGATGCCGATGCCCGTGCTGTTGTGCGTGAACTCCACATCGGCAATCGTCTTGCCGACGAGGCCGTCGCGGAAGCGGTCGAGAACTTTCTGTCCTTCCGGCGTGCGCATGAAGCGCCCGACATCGGCGTGGTCGCTGGCGTCACCCATGGCCGACGCGCTCCAGCGCGGCAAGCGCGTTACTTGTCGCGACCACGCGGCCTAGGCTAAAGGAGGCTGCCCTCGGTTTCTTGCTCATGACGTTTCCTTTCTGTTGGTTGTTGGTGCAGGAACAGCAAAGGCCGGGGCCCTGCGTGGAGGCCCCGGCCAGTCGAAATGGACGCTATATATAAGGTGTGGGTCAGCGGACGCCGGGCATGGCATCGCCGTCCGACGGCGGGCCGAAGGGGTGCCGGTAGTAGCGGTCGTGCAGCCGCACGAGCCAGCCGCCCGCCACAGTCACCGCATCGAGCAGCACCGTATCCCGGTCATGCACGCGTACCAGTCCCAGCGCGCGGTCGCGTACCACGTGGAAGTCGCTGTTGGCGCAGACCTCCAGGTGTTGGTCCAGCGTGCCGCCGTCGCAGACGATGGCGAAGTACGGCGGCTCACGGTCCGGCATTGGGATGTTCCCGCAGCCAGTCCGCAAGTGGCGTCCGCGATGTCTCGACATGTACCACGGCGTGGTCGCCCTCGAAGACATGGACCGCCGTCGACCCGGCTTTCGCCAGCGCCTTCCGCAGTCGCGCCGACGAAGCATCCGTCAGCTTCCAGCGGAGGCCGTAGCTGCCGCGGCGTATGGCGATACGGACACGCGCCGCCTCGCGATGCGTCACGACGAACACCTGCTCGATGTCCGTCACGATGCGCTTGGGCTTGTTCGGCGCACTCCAGTGTGGCGGGGAAGGCAACGTGCCGTCCGTCAGTCGCGCTGGCGTGAACCATTCGCGGCCGGGGTCCGACAGATCCAGCGAACCCCACACCGCGATACCGCCGCAATGCTGGAGCCAACGGGCCACCTTCGCCGCCTGGAAGGTGTGCACGGCCAGCGGCGCATCTACCGGAGCACAGACTTCCGCGCTCATGCCTCGGCCTCCTCCGGCGGATTCTCCCCGGCGTCGGCCTCTTCGACCGGCTCCACCACTTCCGCCGCTTCGCCATCCTCCGTTTTCTTGGCGAAGAAGGGCTTGGGCTTCGGCGGATTGAGCGGCACCTGCTCGACGTCCTTCGGCACCTTCATCGCGAGCACACTCTTCTCCCACGCGTCGAGCGCGTCGGGCGCGGACAGCGTGAGCATGCCCTTCTTCTTCGGGTCTTCATCCGCCGCGAACACGCCCTCGGCCTTGAGAATGGCCGCGCCGAACCCGCTGTTGCAGGAACTGCGGCCCTTCCACGCGGTCTTGAGCGCAAGCGCGCCCTTGAAGGACTTCGCGCCCTTTGGCAGTTGCGCGAGCGACTGGCGAATCGCATCCGCTGTCACCCACTCCTTGCTGAACCGACCGCTGGACTCATTGCCGCTGATGCGCAGCAGCACAGTCTCGTCCATCCGGCCGACTTGGAAGGTCAGCTGCCCGTCGCCACGGGGCGAGAGCTTCGACGCGGTTCCAATCTTCAGTACCGTGACAATCGGCTCCGCCGCCGTTTCCTCGGTCGTCACTTCCTTCTTCTTCGTCGTTGCTTTCTTCGGCATTGTTCTTTCTCCTTGTCGTTTGTTGGTTTCTTCCAGACACACAGAAGGCCGGGACCGCACTGCGCGGTCCCGGCCCATAGGTCGTCGTCGATTGTTCGGGGTCAGCCCCCGAGGATGTCGTCAGCCCGGCGGCGCGCCTCCCTGCGCTGCGCCTCGGTGACGTGCGCGCCCAGTTGGGCGACGGCACCGGCCATCACCCCGCTGTCGTCCATCATGCCGACCCCTGGCAGAAAATCCGGTGATGCATCCATGACGGTCACGAAGTAGACAATCGCCCCCGTGACGATTGCCTTCGCCCACACTGGCACGTGGGGATCGCACAGGAGAATGTAGAGCAGCAGCGCCTTCTCCAGCACTGACCGGCCCGCCCAACGGGGGAAGGCCGACACCTTCGTCGTGAACGATGCCTCGCTGACTTTCTCCTCGCCCTCCTTCCGCTTCATGGCCGTGCCTCGTCGGCGCATTCGGCGACGAGCTTCGCCCGCACGGCGGGGTCCAGCCACGGCGCGTCCGGAACAATCCAGGAAACGCCCCATTCATTCGAGTGCAGCGAAACTCCGACGAACGCGACGCCTTGCTCCAGACTAACGGCCTCAAAATCCGCCTCGGCCAGCGGGTAGCCGACCTCCTCGCGAATTTGCTCATCGTCGTCGCCCTCCACAAGCAGGATGGGGCCGCACAAGTCCGGGTCGTAGCCGCCGTAGGGGGCGTAACCGTTAAGCACGCCCTTCACGACCTCGATCGCCACATCCAGAAGCGGCGGAGACAACCCCGCTGCCTCGACTTCGTCCAGACTCTTCAGAACCTTCATGGCATTCACTCCTTTCTGTTGGTTGTGTGGGTTCGCCGGGACCAAGGGGTGGTATGCCGCTGAGGAGCGGATTCGCGACGGGGCGCGCGGGAACGAGCGGTTGAGCGTGGGCCGGAACGCAGAAAGGAGCGCGCGATGGGAGCAGACGAGAGCGTCATTGGCGTGAAGTCGGGACGGGGTGGGAAGGCGAGCGTGCGCGCGGGGGACTGGCGGGCGGCGGCGGAGCACGCCCTCCGTTCCGAGGCGGAGCGGCGCGGGCTGGGGGAGGGCTATGATTCAGCGAGGGACGCGGCCGGAATCGCGGCGGCGCTCATCGACGCGCTCACGCGCTGGCGGAACGAGACCGCCTCGACACCGGGAGGTCCGCCGGGGCCGCTGGCCGTCGTGCTGGCCGAAGGGCCCCCGGCGGGCCTACTCTGCGCGCGCTCGATGCGCTGCCCGGCGTGCGGCCAGACGGGCGGTCGCTTCATCCTCGCGCTCGCCGACGGCCACGTCGTCGCGCTCGACGGCGACCTGACCTATGCGTGTCCAGAGGGAGAAGCGCTCAAGCAGACCTCGGCGCTGTGCAGCACGTGCGGGGAGACTGCGCCGGTCGAGGAGTTCCGGTGAGGCTGAGCGGCGAAGGGCGCAGCGACGGAAATCCGGTCTGCTGCCCCCGAAAGGCCACATCCAGGGAAGGGAAATCGTAGGAAGAACGAGCCTTCTCGACTTTGGGAGGGCAACCTGTGAGAAGAGCCGTTCGCCCGTGGCGGAGGCACGCGGCGTAGCGAGGCGGAAAGCGCCTTGTCCGACGCGGGACACCGGTACGAACGGAGTCCGTTGCTCAAGCGACAACGCCTTGCGCGGCAGCATCCGTCGTCGGGACTACGGTCCAACGACGGTCCATCGGCTGTTCCTTCACCGGGAGGCTGCTGCGTGGCGGAGAGTGAGACACGCGGGCTGCTCTGGCTGTTTCCGTGTCGCCGACCGGCGTCGAGGGAGTTGTGCATCACGGTGCAATCAGTGCCCGACGCGGCGGCGCGTCCGCTGGGTTGGCGGGCGCGAAGGGCCAGAATATTCTATGGCGGAGGAGACAGGACTCGAACCTGCAAGCCCGAAGGCGGCGGTTTTCAAGACCGCTGCATTACCAATTATGCTACTCCTCCGTCGGCCAGTATTCTAGCCGAATTTGTGCGTGTATGCGAATGCACGTGGCAAGGGATGAAACTGGCGTGTGAAGGATCTGGTCTGTTTGGGATAGGGTGTATGCCGCTTCAAGCGTATAGCGGTACCGTGTGGTCTT
>JAUIKJ010000143.1 GCA_030430835.1 Candidatus Hydrogenedentota bacterium | reverse complement strand
CCTGCGAGACCCGCGACTATCCCTTCGCCAGCGAAGTGCTCCAGGTGCCGCGCGGCAGCGGTGGCGTGGATATCGCCGCGTTGATGGACGAGCTCGGCCGCCGCGAGATTTCCTCGCTGCTGATTGAAGGCGGCGGGACGACGCTGGGTTCCGCCTTCGAAGCGGGCATCGTTGACAAGGTGATGTTTTTCGTGGCGCCGAAGATCGCTGGCGGTCGCGATGCGGTTACACCCGTGGAAGGTGCGGGTGTCGCGACCATGGACGAGGCCGTGCAATTGACCGGGCTGACGGCGCGCGCCTGCGGCGAAGACGTGTTGCTCGAAGCCTATGTGAAGAAGGACTGATGTTTACCGGACTCATTGAAGAAGTGGGTGCCGTCTCCCGCAGGAGCGGCCCGGACCTCGCCATTGTCGCGGAGGTGGTGATGGAAGGGCTGCAACTGGGCGACAGCGTCGCGGTCAACGGCGCGTGCCTGACCGTGGCCGCGCTGCTGGACAACGGCTTCGTGGCACAGGTCTCGCCCGAGACCTACGCGAAGACCGCGCTCGGCACCCTGCAACCCGGCCACGCGGTGAACCTGGAGCGCGCGATGCACGCCAACGGCCGCTTCGGCGGGCACATGGTGCTCGGCCACGTCGACGGCGTGGGGAAGGTGGAGGCCGTACGCGATCAGGGCGGCTTTGCGCTGTGGCGCTTCCGCGCGCCCGAGACGGTGGCGAAGTACCTGATCCCCAAGGGTTCGGTGACCATCGATGGCATCAGCCTGACCGTGGTCGATCCCGTGGGCGATGCCTTCGATGTGGCAGTTATCCCGACCACGCTGGAAAAGACGACCCTGTCCACCCGCGGTCCCGGCGATCCGGTGAACATGGAGGCCGACATGGTCGCCAAACACATATTTCATTTCATGCAGCAAGGCAACGGCGGCGGGTTGACGATCGACACACTTTCCCGCCACGGCTTTGCCTAGGAGATGCCGATGCTCTCACCGATACCCGACGTCATCGACGACCTGAAGGCCGGAAAGATGATCATTCTCGTGGACGACGAAGATCGCGAGAACGAGGGCGACCTGACGATCGCCGCCGAGAAGGTCACGCCGGAAGCCATCAACTTCATGGCGACCTACGGCAAGGGGCTAATCTGCGTGGCGCTCACGCCGGATCGCCTCGAGGCGCTTGGCCTTCCGCCGATGACGGACAAGAATACCTCGCCCTTCGAGACGGCTTTCCACCTTTCCTTCGAGGCGGCCGAAGGCGTCACGACCGGTATCAGCGCGCACGACCGCGCGCGCAGCATTCAGGTCGCGTCCGACCCGAATTCCACGGCACGCGACATCGTACAGCCCGGGCACGTCTTCCCGCTTAGCGCCAAGCCCGGCGGCACCCTGGTGCGCGCAGGACAGACCGAAGGGTCGGTGGACCTGGCGCGGCTCGCGGGACTGCAGCCCGCGGCGGTAATCTGCGAGATCATGGACGATGACGGCACCATGGCCCGCATGCCGCGGCTCGAGAAATTCTCCGAGGAACACGGCATCAAGATTTGCTCCGTGGCGGACCTCATCGCCTACCGCCGCCAGCACGAACAGCTCGTGCGCCGCGCCGCCGAGACCACGCTGCCCACCGAGTTCGGCGAGTTTCACCTGATTGTCTTCGAGAACGACGTGGACGATTTCCAGCATCTGGCCTTCGTTAAGGGTGACCCATCGCGCGGCGACGCACCACTGGTGCGTGTTCACTCTGAGTGCCTGACGGGTGATATCTTTGGGTCGCTCCGTTGCGACTGCGGACCCCAACTGCACGAGGCGCTTCGCATGATCGCTGCGGAGGATTGCGGTGCCCTGATCTATATGCGGCAGGAGGGGCGCGGCATAGGGCTCGTGAACAAGATTCGGGCCTACAACCTGCAGGATCAGGGTATGGACACGGTCGAAGCCAACGTCCATCTCGGCTTCGATCCCGATCCGCGTGAGTATGGGATTGGTGCGCAGATCCTGCGCAACCTGGGCATCTCGCGGATGCGCCTGCTGACCAACAATCCGGTGAAGCGCGCGGGCATCGAAGGCTACGGTCTCACCGTGGTCGACCGCGTGCCGCTGGAGATTCCGCCGAACGCCATCAACCAGAAATACCTGGACACCAAAAAAGAGAAAATGGGCCATCTGTTCGCGTAGGCTCGCGCCACGTGCCATGGGAGATCGACGATGCCGAATGTAATTGAAGGGGACTTCGCCGCTGCCGACCGCCGCTTCGCGATCGTCTGCGGGCGATTCAATGAATTTATCACGACGAAGCTGTTGGGCGGTGCGCTCGATACGCTGCGTCGCCATGGGATGAACATGGATCGCGTGGACATCGTCTGGACGCCGGGTGCCTTCGAGATTCCGGTCGCGGTCAAGAAGCTTGCCGAATCCAACCGCTACGACGCGATCATCGCGCTCGGCTGCGTCATTCGCGGCGCGACGCCGCACTTCGACTATGTCGCGGGCGAAGCGGCGAAGGGCGCGGGGCAGATCGCGCTGCAGACCGGTGTCCCCGTGTTGTTCGGGGTCTTGACCACCGACACCATCGAGCAGGCGGTCGAGCGTGCCGGCACGAAGGCGGGAAACAAGGGCGCCGATGCCGCAATGGCCGCCATCGAAATGGCGAGCCTCATGGAGCGTCTTGCCGAGTGATCTCCCAGCGTGTACGGCGGCTCGCGCGTGAGCGGGCGCTTCAATTCCTATTTGGCCTGGACTTCACCGGAAACGATTGCGAGGATGGTCTCGCCGCGTTCTGGGAGGAGAATCCGGCGCGGCTCTCCGTGCGGGAATACGCGAACCGGGTGATTCGCGGCGTGTGTGACGAGCGCGAGGACTTGGATGCGCGTATCCTCGGTGCGCTGAACCAGTGGACACCGGACCGCGTCGGCCGCGTGGAACAGAACGCGATTCGTATCGCGCTCTACGAGATGCTGCGCTGTGACGATGTTCCGCCGAGCGTAGCCATCAACGAGGCCCTCGAGGTGTCGCGCCGCTTTGGTACCGACGAAAGCCCGCGCTTCGTCAACGGCGTGCTGGATCGTCTCCGGCGCGAGCTTGAGGAAGCAACGCAAGAGGGCTGAATAGCGCCGTGCCCGCCGCCGATCTCCATCTTCACAGCACCGCCTCCGACGGTTCCGATGCGCCCGCGCGCGTCGTCGAGCGTGCGGCCGCGCTGGGTCTGGGTACGATTGCGTTGACCGATCATGACACCACGGCCGGCCTCGCCGAAGCGGCTGCCGCGGCCGCGACCCATGACATCGCCTTTCTTCCCGGCGTGGAGATCAGCGCCTGGTACGCGGCTTCCGAAGTACACGTGACGGGGCTCGGGATTGATGCGTACCATCCTGAACTGCAGGCCGCATTGACCACCCTTACGCGCGACCGAGACCATCGCATGCAGTCCATCCTCGCGTTGCTCGAAGAAAACGGGATCCATCTCGACGAATCCGCGCTCCGCGCGAAGGCCGGCCACGGCGCGATTGGCCGGATGCACGTGGCGCTCGCGTTGATGGATGCGGGCGTTACGAAGATTGCCCAGGAAGGCTTTGACCGCTTCCTGAATCCGGGCCGGCCTGCATGGGTGCCGAAGGCCTGCATTCCTGTCGAAGACGCGGTGGCCCTGATTCACGGCGCCGGTGGCCTCGCCTTCATCGCGCATCCGGGACTGAGCAAGTCCCTGCGCAAACTTACGCCCCAGTTGCTCGGTCTGCCCTTCGATGGAATTGAGGCGTGGCACCCGTCGCATTCGCCCGGGCGCATCGCGGAATACAAGGCGCTGGCCTACGAGCGCGGCCTGCTCGTCGCTGGTGGCAGCGACTGCCATGGCACGGTGAAGGGCAAGCCCACCATGGGCACCGTGCGCGTGCAAGGCAAGTACGCCCAACGGATTCAGGAAGCACTGGCCCGCGCTTAGCTGATGTCCGGCTTCGCGATCTCGCACCAGGGCATGTCGTACTTGAGCAGGTTGAGCCCTTCAATGGGAATCCTGGTGTCCTTGACGACCAGCGTGCGCAGGGTTTTCATGTCGCGAATGATGTCCAGGCTCTTGATCGTTATGTCGGCCCCTTCAATCCAGAGGTTGCGCAACTGGAAGAGATCGTCAAACACGGAGAAGCCCTCGTCCGTGAGGTTGATGCTGTAGAGCGTCAGCTCACGCAACATATTCATGTTCTTCAGATAGCCAAAACCGGAATCATCGACGCTGGTGTACTTCAAGACGAGTCCCTGCAGGCCGGTCAGGTTCTCGAGATTGACCAGATGCTCGCTGCGAATGTCGCCTCCCGACATTTCGATTGTGTGTAGATCATAGGCCCCGAGGCCGTTGAGCGCGGCGAGCTTGGAAGGGGAGAGGTCGCTGCCCTGGGCGTAGGTCAGCACCAACTTGGCTTCCTTTTCCGCCGGAATCTTCACGTCGCCTTGCGCGGGTGTGTACTCAGTCCACGAACCCGCGCCCGCCGTGTTCCAGTCGCGCACGAGTATTCGTCCGATATTCTCGCTGCCGAATTGCAGCACCCGGTCGACCGGCGGATTCGTGAGTTCATTGAAGGCCACCACCTCGGGCGGCTTCGTGAGAATCAGCGTGCGTGGCAACACCTCCTGGATCCGCGCCTTGTCCGCGTCCGCCGTCGCCTCGTCGATCACGAGGCTCTTGAGGTGGGAGAGGTGTTGCAGATGACCGAGGTTGCCCTGGTTAAAATCGATGCGGGGCAGCCACAGTTCCTGCACGAAGCGTGCGTCCAGTTGGGAGAGCGGCGAGAGATCAGCGGCTTCGCCCTCGTTGACCTTCAGGTGGTAGTGGAAATCCGGGTCGATCTCGATGTAGCCCGTGGCATTGGCCACGGGCACCCAGTCGCGCTCGCTGTCCGAATCGCGCACGCGAGAATACAGGGAACCAAAATCCCGGTCCGCGGGGAAATCGAGGGCGTATACTTCCTGCTCACCCTCGGGGACGAAGGTATCCGGAAGTTGGTTCTTGAACTGGTTGTAGACCAGCAGGCCCGCCAGCACCAGCACCAGCACGGCCAGGACCGGGGTGACGAAGCTGCGCTCACGCTTCTCGCGGACATGCTGCAACAGGTGCTCGGTGCGGTGCAGGGCCTCGTCACGCTGGCTCAGGGTGAGGCGGAGGGCTTCCAGTTCGCTGTGCGCGGCTTCCAGGTACTCCGCCTTCGCGCCGCCTTCCTGCCGCAGGCGCTCCAGTTCCGCCTCAAGTTCTTCGCTTGAGATTGACGCGTTCTGGGTGCGGTCCCGAAGGCCCGCAAGTTCATCCATCAATTCATTGATGACCGCATCTTTTTCTTCGCGTTCGCGCGCGGCTTCCTGTGCGGCCTGCTGCGTTTCCTTGAGGGTACCCTTCAGGTTGTCGAGCTGCTCGCGCGCGCGTTGCAGCGCCTCGTTCTTCGAACTCTCGTTCTCGCGCAGGTCTTTCAGCTCCTGTGCGATTTTCTCTTCCGACGATTTCGCCATCGCCGCCTGCTCGTGGATCCGGACCAGCTCCTCCTGCATCTGCTGGACGACTTCCTGGTCCGCCGATCCGGATTCTGCGGCTTTCTCGACAGCGGCCTGCTGCTGGGCGAGGCTGTCGCGCAAGCGTTGTACTTCCTCCTGCGCTGCGTGCAGTAGGTGCGATTTCTCCATCTCGTTGGAACGCAGCTGTTCCACCTCGCGGGCGAGGGCCTGCTCGGATCCCGAGGCGCTCTCGGCGTCCGCGCGCAGTTTCTCCAGCTCACCCTGCAGCTGTTTGACCTGCTCTTCGTGCGCACTGCTGCTGGCGGCGGCCTCCGCGAAGGCGGATTCCTGTTCCTTCACCTGCGCCCGCAAGGCCTCGAGTTCACTGCGTGCCGCGTCCAGCTCGCCGGACTTGCCGGACTCGTTTGCGCGCAGCTGCTCGATCTCCTGTACCAGCAGCGATTCGGATTCGCCGTATTCCTTTGCCTGGGAATGCAGGTCAACCAGTTCCCGCTGCAACTGCTGCAGCGCTTCCTCGCTCATCGAGCGCTCGGTCTTCTCCTTGTCAATACTTGCCTGACGCTCGACCAGTGCCTGCTGGAGCTGCTCCATGTTCTCGCGCATTTCACGGAGCGATTCCGTCTTGCTAGATTCCTTTTCACGCAGCGCTTGCACCTCGCGTGCCAGGGCTTCCTCGGATGCGGAGGCCCGCTGCGCATCGGACTTGATGCTGTCCAGTTGCGCGCGCAACGCTTCCTTCTCTGCCTCGCTCTGGCGGCTGCGTTCCGTGACCTCCGCGATGGCCGCCTCGCGCGCCTGCAGGGTACCGCGCAGATTCTCCATTTCGACGCGCGCCTGTTCGAGTGCTTCGGTCTTGCTGCTTTCGTTGGCCTTGAGCTGCTCAAGTTCCGCGCGCAGGGATTGCTCGCTGGTGTTGGCCTGTTCCGCCGCGCCACGCGTCGAGCTGAGTTCCTCTTGCATCTGCGCAATGAGTTTTTCGCGCGCCTCGTTGAGTTGCTCTGCTTCCGCGATCGCCCGCTCGCGTTCCTTCAATTCCGACTGCAGCGATTGCAGGGCGTGCTGTGCCGTGTGCAGCTGTCCCTCGGCCGATGCTTCCTGCTTGCGCAGTTTCTCGAGTTCGGCTTGCAGCGCGAGTTCGGACTGCTCCGCGGAGTGGGCCTTGGAGCTGAGCTCGTTGACCTTGCCCTCCAGCGCGGCCATCGCGGCTTCACGTGCCGCACGGTCTTCGTCGGCCTGCGCGATGGCGGATTCGCGCTCCAGCAAGCGTTCCTTGAGGCGGGTCAGTTCCTCGCGGGCATGCTCGAGATCCGCGTTCTTCCGGCTCTCTTCGCTGCGGAGGGATTCGAGCTCTTCCTCGAGCGCATGCTCGGCTTCCGTGCGCTGCCCGGCCTGGTTTCGAAGCTCGTCCAGTTGTTCCTGAAGCGTGCTGACCGTCTTCTGGAGTACGGCCTTGTCGAGCCCCTCCGCAAGCCGGGCATCGAGTGTGGCGCGGAGCGCGCCGATCTCGCTTTCCTGCACCAGAACGCCGCGGGCGAGCATCTCCGCCTGCGGCGGATCCAGCATCGGACGCAGCGCATCGCCGAGTTTACGCATCTCTGCGAGGCAGGCAAGGGCGCGGTCGCATTCGCTCAGCGCGTCGTTGGTCCGCCCAAGTGCGGCGAAGTTTTGCGCACGCATGAAGCGCAGTTGCGGACTGTTCGGCAACTGACGCTCGATGTCCTCGATG
>JAUIKJ010000142.1 GCA_030430835.1 Candidatus Hydrogenedentota bacterium | reverse complement strand
GCGCCGCGCGCTGTTCCACGGCAGTGTCGCGGAGGCGCTCGAGCCGCAGAACCTCACCCGCGCGTTCGGCATGGAGCCGCCGCGGATGGGGGACGCGGCATGACCCTCATCGACCTCATCCTCGAGCCGCTGCAGTACGACTTCATGGAGCAGCGCCCTGATATTGCACTCTGCGGGTCGCAGGTGGTGATGGCGGGCCGTGTGGGCGAAGGGCGTCAACGTTATGAAGCGTGGATCAACAGCCTGAACACCCACAACGAGATCTTGCGCGAGGTTTTTGTCGAGTGCCCGATACCCCACCCGACCTTCTTTATGCGGACCGCGGCGTGGCGTGCGGTGGGTGGCTATCTGGATACGGGCGAGCCGGAGGACTACGACCTGATTTTCCGATTCTGGCGTCTGGGCTACCGCTTTGCCAAGGTGACCGCGCCGCTGCTGGCGTGGTACGAGTCGGCGGGGCGCCTTTCGATGAACGATGCGCGCTACACCGAAGCGTCCTTTCGCGCGATCAAGCGGCGCTATCTTTTTCAGACCTTCCTGCAGGGCCGGCCACGCTTCTTCCAGTGGGGTGCGGGGGAGGTGGGAAAGCGCTGGCTCCGGGAGTGGGGCGCCCAGAAGCCTTTGGCCGTGGTGGACATTCGCAAGGGCAAGATCGGCCAGACCATCCACAATACCACGGTGATCCGCCCGGAGGAATTGCCGGCGCCGGGGGAAGCCAAGACCGTGGCCGCCGTGGGGACCCCGGGGGCGCGGGACGAGATCCGGACCTGGCTCAACCGCCGGGGCTATCGCGAGACCCACGACTACGTATTCATTGCCTGATTGCACCCGGGGGCATTTGCACGCCACCGGGAATTCCTTTACAAGTCAGTTGGATGTAAACCTTTCCGCGGCTGCGGGCGTTGAACCGGATGAAGTGCCGGTCCAAGCCTTCACGCGTGGAGATCGGCCCGCGCCGTGTGCCGGGCATGCCCGGGGAGAGACCTCAGACCGATGGACCACACGGCCCAGGACGACAATGCGCTCGCGCTCGCGCTGAAGGCGGGGGACGAGCTCGCCTTCGACGAGCTCGTGCGCCGGCACCAGGGCCGCGTCTTTGCGGTGGCCTACCGGATGACCGGGAACCGCGAGGACGCGCTGGATGTCGCGCAGGAATCGCTGCTGAAGGCGTACCGGAAAATTGAATCTTGGCAACCGACGGGCGGGTTCCTGCCCTGGCTGTTGCGGCTGACCTCGAATCAGTCGATCGATCACCTGCGCAAGCGCAAGCGGCAACCGCAGGAGCGGCTCGACGAAGCCTTCGTACCGACGACGGAAGGCGCGGCGGTCGAGCCGTCGACCGCCAGCACGGAGCAGGCCGTGCGTGGCATCGAGATCGATGATCGCGTCCGGGCGTCGCTGTCGGTGTTGTCCCCGTCTCAACGCGAGGTGTTCGTGTTGCGGCATTACGAAGGGTTGCAACTGGCGGAGATCGCGGAACAGATGGGGTGTACCGTTGGTAGTGTGAAGGTCCATCTCTTTCGGGCGCTCAAGAAACTGCGCGAAGAGTTGCGGGATTTGTACGAAGGATGAGGTGTAGAGGGAAGTTGCAAAGTGGGGGCGCGCAAGCGCGAAGTTGAAGGATTGCATCAGAAATGTTTGAACGAAACAAGATAGAGCAACTGCTCGCCGTGGCGGCTTATGAGCCGCTGTCCACGGCGGATCAGGCCTGGCTCGATCGGAAACTCAAGAAGTATCCGGAATACCGGGATCTGGCGGATGACTTCCGCGACCTGAAAGAGATCATGGCCGCGGACGCGCCAGCCTTCCGTGGCGATCTGCTCCCGGCGGTCCGGGCGGAACTGCGCGAGGCGCCGCTGCGCCGCCGCCGCCAATGGGCGGCGCTCTCCATGGGCCTCGCTGCGAGTGCGGTGGTTGCCGCAGGCGGCGTGTTCGCCGCCTATACCCTCAACACCACGCCCGCGCCCCTGCAACAAGTGCAAGAGGCCAGCGCGATGGGGCAGGCCATTGCCCAGGCGCAGGCGCTTTCGGCCGCGGGCGAATTCCGCGCCGTGCAGGTGCTGCGCGACGCGATTGCTGCGCGCCCCGAGGATCCCAGGGCGGGTGAGGCGCAGCTGCTGCTTGCGGATCTTGAGTTTGGCCATGGCGAGCGCTATGCCGAGGCCTATGCCTCGTACGATGCGTTGCGGGCGCGCTACAGCGGGACCTGGTCCGAGCACCCGGAATGCGCGGAGCGCTTCGCCCTGCTCGCGGATGCCAGGCACGAGGAATTTCGTCCGCTCTATGAACTGGAGCGTGCGCGCCGGGACGGCGCCTTTGAGTCGCTCGAGAACATCGTGGCGCGATATCCCAACCGTGAACTGGCCTTTGCGGCGATTGACGCGATGCGCGAAACCGCTGGTGCACTCGAATCCAACGGCTCGGCCTTCGAAGTGGCGGCGCTGGAAGCGGTGCGGAGCCGTTGCTCCGATCCGATTGCTCTGGCCCAAATCGACGTGACCCTGGGCAACCTGTACTGGAAAGAACTGAAGGACACCGATCGCGCGCTCGACCTCTTCTGCGGGGTGAGCGAGGCGGCGCCCGTGCAACTCGCCCAGGCTGCGGCCGTGGGCCGGGACGCGCTGGGGACCTGTCCGAACCCGGCACCCTAACCGGAACCCGAGATCGATTCGAAGACCCGCAGTGTTTGCGGGTCTTTTCATGCCCGTGATAAACTGTTGATAACTAAGCTAGTTACACGATTCTGGAGTATCCGCCGTGCAGGCCCCGAAAGCCTTTGAGAAACACCTCCTCCGCGCCGAGATCCTCGACGAAAGCAAACTTGAGCGGGCCCGCACCGAGGCGGCCAAGCACGAATTGTCCATCATCGAGATTCTTCCGCAGATCGGGCTTGTGGACGAAGAGACGGTCTTTCGGGCGCTCGCCGATTACTGCGAGATGCGCTTCGTGCAGCCGTCGAAAATGGAGATCGCCGCGGAGGTCATCGACAAGGTCCCCGCGCGCTTCGCAACGCACTACGGCTTCGTGCCCGTGGCCATGCGCGATGGGGTCCTGGTGGTGGCCGTTTCCGATCCGCTGGATGCGACGGCGCTCGACGGTATCCGGCTGGTGCTCAAGTGCCGCATCGAGACGGTGGTCACCACGCCGAAAGAAATCCAACGGGCGACGAAAGAGCTCTATGGTGTTGGCGCCGACACGATGGAAAAGATCCTTATCAAAGAGGAGGCCGAAGGCGCGGTTGTCAATCTGAACGATACGCAGGTCAGTGCCGACCTCGGTGACGACAAGATCGATGCGTCGATCATCAAGTTCGTCAACGAAGTCATTCTCGATGCCGTGCAGTCCAGCACCACAGACATCCACATCGAGCCCTTTGAAGAGCAGTTGCGCATCCGTTTCCGGATCGACGGCATCCTGCATCAGGTGCCGGTGCCGGCATCGATTCGCGGTTTCCATGCGGCGATCGTATCGCGGGTGAAGATCATGGCCAATTTGAACATCGCGGAGAAACGCCTGCCGCAGGATGGCAAGATCCTCGCCACCTTCGGCGACAACCAATACGACTTGCGTGTATCCATCCTCCCGACGCCCCACGGCGAGTCGGTGAACATGCGTATCCTGAGCCGTTCGTCGATGTTCCTGACGCTGGACGAACTGGGCTTCGGTGAGGCGGACATGAAGCTCTTTAACAGCTTCATCGTCAAGCCGCACGGCATCATCCTGGTCACCGGTCCGACCGGTAGCGGCAAGACGACGACGCTCTACGCCGCACTGAACAAGTTGAACAACACCGACCGCAAGATCATCACGATCGAAGACCCGATCGAATACCAGCTCAGCGGCATCTCGCAGATGCAGGTGATGCCGCGCATTGGTTTCGATTTCGCCATGGGCCTGCGATCGATGCTGCGCCACGATCCGGACATCATGCTCGTCGGCGAAATTCGCGACTACGAAACTGCCGAGATGGCAATCCGCTCCTCGCTGACCGGTCACCTTGTGCTGAGCACGCTGCACACCAACGATGCGGCCGGTGCGGTGACACGCCTTACCGACATGGGCGTGGAGCCTTTCCTCATTTCAAGCACGATGATCGCGTCCATCGCGCAGCGGCTGGTGCGGCGGATCTGTCCGGATTGCAGTGCCGCGTACACGCCGGATGCCGCCGTGTTGCGGGAAGAATTCGGCGTGGCCGCCGACTCGCCGCTGATAGCGGGTATGCGCCACGGCACCGGCTGCGAGGCCTGTCGTCACACGGGCTACCGCGGCCGCCGCGCCATCTACGAGATTCTGCCCTTCACCCATGAAATCAAGGAGATGACGGTCAAGCGCCTGACCTCACTGGACATCAAGAAGAAGGCGCTGGAGCAGGGGATGCGCACGCTGCGTGCCTCCGGTTGGGAACGGGTCTGCGCGGGACTGACGACCATCGAGGAAGTCCTGCGCGTAACCGCGGATTCGGAGATCGTCATGCCCTCCGCCACCGAGACCGATGCCCCAATTCCAGTATGAGGTGAAGAAGGGCCCGGGCGACACGGCCAAGGGCGTGCTGGAAGCGGAAGACCAGAAGGCGGCCGTCGCGCGCTTGCGTGCGATGGGCTACTTCCCGATCAAGGTCGAGCTGCAACAGGGCGGCGCGAAGAAGAAGCGCAAGGTACCGAAGCCCGCCGGCGGCGGCAAGGCCGATACCGCCGCGGCGCCGGTTTCTCGCGATCCGATTGCGAATCGCTTCACGCGCATTAGCCTGAAGGATCGCAACGTCTTCTTCCGGCAACTGGCCAACCTGGTCGACTCCGGCATGATCATCACACGCGCCCTGCGCACACTCGTCGAGCAGACGGAGAACATCAAGCTCAAGGCGGTGATCGACGATCTGCGCGATGAAGTGCAGAAGGGTAGTCCGCTTGCCGATGCGCTGGAGAAACACCCCAAGCTCTTCCCGACAATGTACTGCGCACTGGTGCGCGCGGGGGAGACCGGCGGCATGCTGGATGAAGTCATCTGGCGCATCGTGACCTTCGGCGAGCAGGAGGAAGAACTCCGCGGCAAGGCCGTCTCCGCCATGGTCTACCCGATCTTCCTGACGATTGTCGGCTTCTCCGCGATCTTCATTCTCGTCAGCTTCGTGTTTCCGAAGTTCATCAGTATCTTCGAGGAGTTTAACGCGGAACTGCCCACGCCGACGCTTATCGTTATGAAGGTGTGCGAGTTCATGGGCAACTGGTGGTGGGCGGTGTTGTTGGGAATCGGCGCGGTCCTCTACTTCAGCGTGCGCTATTTCCGCACCGAGATCGGCCGCCGGCAGTGGGACGGGTTCGTGCTCAAGGTGCCGGTGGTGAAGGTGGTCATCCAGAAATACGAGATGGCCAAGTTTGCCCGCACCCTGGGGACCTTGCTCGACAACGGCGTGCCGGTACTGACCGCCCTCAAGATTACCGCCAGCACAATGAGCAACGTCATCATCCGCGATGAAGTGGCCAAAATTCACACCGGCGTGACCGAGGGCGACAGCATGAGCGAGTCGCTCCAGCAGTGCCACTACTTCCCGCCGATGGTGGTGAGCATGTTCGCCGTCGGCGAAGAGAGCGGCAAAATCGGCGCCGTCGCCAAACGCATTGCCGACGCCTACGACGTCGAAGTCGATCGCGCGGTCAAGGCGCTGACGGCGCTCTTCGAGCCGCTGCTTGTCGTCATCATGGGCGTCATTGTCGGCTTCCTCGTCATCGCGATGCTGCTGCCCATGATGACCCTGAGCTCGGCGATCGGGTAAGTGCGGAGATGGGTAGGCGTCCTGCCTGGTCGTATCCATGAGATGCCGGCACAACCCTTTCAGGCTAGCCCCAAGGCGGATAGCTGCCCGGGGTAGCCGCGCCTCCTGCGTCGGCGCGCCAACCCCGGGCTTTGAGTCGAAACGCCTTCGGCGTATCGTCCCAAAGCCCGGGCGACACATCTATCACGAAGAATCTGCAAGGCTATGGCGCCTTGTCCCATTTCCCCCTCCGGATATCGTATAATACTTTCAGTGGAAGGATCGGACATTCGGAGCTGCAATCATGCGAAATAACGGTGGTTTTACCCTGATCGAACTTATCTTGGTCACGGTCATTATCGGGATTCTGGCGGGGATGGTGGTGACGACCTATGGCGGACGCGTCCGGGAGACGCAAATCCGTGCGGCCAAAGGAGATATCGCGAGCTATAGCAACGCGATCGATCTCTACGCTCTGGACCACAATGACGAGTATCCGCAGGCGCTGGAGGATCTGGTGGCCGAGCGGAAGTATGTCCGCGAGATCAAGAATGATCCCTGGGGCAATCCCTACATCTACAAGCCGGGCACGGATACGCGACTGGTGGATTACGAGATTTTCTCGGCCGGCGCCGATGGTTTGCCGGGCACGGACGACGACGTAACCAGCGATTCGGAGATGGAGTAATCCTGCCGGGCGTGTCTCGCAGGGCTCCGTGATCGGACGGCAAGGACGAATGCAGAACGCCAACCCAGACGCGGTCAGCCACCGGGAGGCCGGCTTCACGATGATGGAACTCATCGTGGTCATGTCGCTGCTGGCGGTGTTGATGGCCGCTGTCGTCCCGGTCTACAGCGCTTCGCTTCCCGGGATCCAGATCCGCACGGCACGGGCCGAGATCGTGGCCGTAATCCTTGCCGCGCAGGAGAACGCCGTGCGCGAAGGCCGCACCCACCGCGTGTACTTCAATGCGAAGGAAGGCGCGTATTGGGTCATGTCCGAGCAGCCGGTGCCGGAGGAACTCGCGGCCACGCGAACCCGCGGCCGCAAGCGCGGCATCGAAGAGCCGACCTACTTCGAATACATTGACGCGGGCTGGGGCGCGGTGCGCTACCTTCCGAAGTACCTTGAACTGGGGCGTATCACGCATGGCCGCCCTGATCGGGAATTGGATGCGGTCTACATAGCCTGCCATCCGAATGGTGCCAGCGACCAGGCGGTATTTCGTTTTCGTGATGTGCGGCGGGGCGGTGATCGTTTCACGATTCGGACCTTGGGGACCCTTGGCAAGGTGGCGGAAGAATAAGCGATGGCCCGCAAGCACACCGGCTATATTCTGATCGAGACCGTGGTGGCGATGGCGCTGCTGAGCATCTCGATGCTCGCGATTCAGCAGTCCCTGCGTCAGGCGATTCTGGTGCGCGGGCGCATCATGGATTTTTCCACCGCGCGGGTCCTGCTTCAGGGGAAGAT
>JAUIKJ010000141.1 GCA_030430835.1 Candidatus Hydrogenedentota bacterium | reverse complement strand
ACGGCGCCGAAGTCAGCAATGAGAAGACAGTCACCAACCTCGAGACCACCGAATCGCTGCCTGAGGGCCCGCCCGGCGCCTTCGCCAACCCGCCCGAAGGCACGGCCAGCGCCGGTGGCGTAACCACCAAAGAAGACTCGACCACCACCATATCCAACAGCGAACCCTCCGTAACCCGGACCACCACGAAAACGGAGCCGGGCCGCGTGCTAAAATACACCGTGGCACTGGTGGTGGAGGGCGATACCGAAGAGATTGCCGCGGACGATGGCACAACGTCGACCACGTACCAGAGTCTCGACGATGCGGACAAAGAGATTTACAAGAACATCGTACTCGGTGTGGTGGGGCAGGCGGAGCAGGAGGCGGTAGTCACCGTGGACGACCATCCTTTCGATATCGACGAGTTGACCGTGGCGCGCGCGGCCATCGCGGAGCAGCAGTCCGCGGCGAGTCTCGCGCGCTGGAGCGGATACGTGTGGACGGGTGTACAGATTGCACTGATACTGCTAGGCTTCTTCTTCTTCCGCGTCTTTCTGCGCCGCGCCATCGAGCGGCCGGTCGAAGAGGTCGAGGAAGAAGTGGTGCGCGAAATTCCGGAAGCGACGCGCGAAGATTTGCGCCGCCAGGATGTTGCCAACGAGATTAATGACATGGCCATGGACGATCCCAAGACCGTGGCCGTGCTGCTCCGCTCCTGGATGAGCGAAGAAGAGGACTAGACCCACGCCGGACGACAAGAAAAAAGGGGGACTCGACATCCCCGGCCGCAAGAAGGCGGCCATCCTGCTGGCATGTCTCGGGCCGGAGAACGCGAGCCAGATCATGGCGCATCTCTCGGACGAGGAGGTGGACCAACTCACCCTGGATCTGTCGTCCCTGGGTACCGTGGATACCGAGCTCAAGTCGAGCGTGCTTGACCAGTTCTACGAGATGGCGGTGGCCAAGCGCTATGTGGCCCAGGGCGGCATCGACATGGCCAAGAACCTGCTCGAGAAATCCTTCGGTTCCGAGCGGGCCTTTGAGATTCTCAACCGCCTACAGACCAGTCTGCAGGAGGTGCCCTTTCAGTTTCTGAAGCGGGCCGACCCCGGGCAGATTGCCACCTTCATTCAGGAAGAACACCCACAGACGATCGCCCTCATTGTCGCGCACCTGCAGCCGCAGATGTCGGCGATCATCCTGTCCGGCCTGCCGCAGGATGTGCAGTCCGACGTGATCATGCGCATCGCAATGATGGACCGGACGGCTCCGGAAATCGTGCGCGAAGTCGAGCGCGTGCTCGAACGCAAGATGGCCTCCATATTCAGCCAGGGCTTTACCTTCGCGGGCGGCGTGAAAGATGTCGCCGAGATCCTCAACCGAGTCGAGCGCGCAACGGAAAAATCGATCATGGCGGACCTCGAGGAGCGGGATCCCGAGCTCGCCGACGAGATCGCCCGCCTCATGTTTACCTTCGACGACATCATCTATGTTGACGACGGCGGCATCCAGAAGGCCCTGCGCGAGATTGAGTCCAAGGACCTTGCGTTGGCCCTCAAGGCCTCCAGCGAGGAAGTGGGCGAGAAGGTCTACCGCAACATGTCCGAACGCGCCCGCGAGATGATCAAGGAAGAGATCGAATTCATGGGGCCGGTCCGCATGAAGAACGTGGAAGAAGCGCAGCAGAAGATCGTCGCCGTCATCCGGCGCCTCGAAGAGAGCGGCGAGCTCATCGTCTCCGGCCGTGGCGGCGGCGAAGCCGACGAAATACTGGTGTAGGGCGTGAAGTCCAAAATCATAAAGAACGCAAACGATCGTGCCACCCGCGTCGCCGCCTTCGGGCGCGATTTGCGGGAAGAATTTCCCGAGGCACCCATTGCGGAGCCGACCTTCGCCGACGTGGAGGAACCCGTCGAAGTAGAGGAGGCCGCACCCGATCCCGAAGAAATCCGCGCGGCGGTTCTTGCCGAAGCCCGCGCGGAAGCGGAAATGAAGTTGAAGGAGGCTTATCAGGAAGGATTGGCCCGGGGCGAAGAAGCCGGACGTGCGGCCTTCGACGCCCGCGTGGCGCTGGCGGCAGAGGCGCTGCAACAGGCCGCGGCGGCCGTCGAAGCGGCACGCGCAGACTTTCTGGATGCACTTGAGCCACAGGTGGTGGAACTCGCCGTGCTCGTGGCCGAGCGCGTCCTCCAGCGCGAATGCCGCATGGACGTCGCGTTGGTGCACGCTACCGTGCGCCGTGCCCTCGCCAAGCTTAGCGATCGCCAGCGCCTGCGTATTCGCCTGCACCCCGCCGATCTGCCCGGGGTGCAGGATACCCAACTGCAGTTGCTGGAAGCCTTCCCCGGTGTCGAAACGCTGGAGCTACATGCCGACGAGAACATCGCGCCGGGCGGCTGCCTGATCGACTCCGATACGATGCAGGTGGATGCGAGAATCGAGACCCTGCTCGGCGATGTGATCGATACCCTCTTGGATCGTCAGGATGAGCCCCGTTGACCTGAGCAGCTATACCGGCCGAATTCGCGCCTACGACCCGCTGCGCGCCAGCGGGCGCATCGTAGACATCGTCGGTCTGACACTACAGGCGGTGGGTCCCCCGATGAGCGTGGGGGACATGTGCTTCGTTCAGCCCTATGACGGCAGCCGCCGGATTCCCGTGGAGGTTGTTGGCTTTCGCGGCGACCGTATCCTCCTGATGCCGCTGGGAAACCTCCATGGTGTCGGCCCCGGCAGTCCGCTGGTGCCAACCGGCCGCTCCCGCACGGTGCGGGTCGGCCCGGAATTGCTCGGGCGCGTGATCGGCAGCATGGGACGCCCCATCGACGGCGGTCCCATGCCCGCATGGGACACGGAGATGCCGCTACAGGCCGATCCGCCCGCGCCCCTTTCGCGCAGCCGAATCGCGTCGCCCATTGCGACTGGGGTTCGCGCGATCGATTCCTGCATTACCTGCGGCATGGGCCAGCGCGTCGGCATCCTCTCCGGAAGCGGCGTGGGCAAGAGCAAGCTCATCGGCATGACGGCACGCAATACCAACGCCGATGTCAACGTTATTGCGCTCATCGGCGAGCGCGGCCGCGAGGTGCGCGAATTTATCGAGAACGATCTCGGTGAAGATGGGTTGCGCCGCAGTGTCGTCGTGGTCGCCACCTCCGACGAGCCGGCCCTCCTGCGCCTCAGTGGTGCGTATACCGCCACGGCCATCGCCGAGTACTTTCGGGATCAGGGCGCAAATGTCATGCTGATCATGGATTCCGTGACCCGCTTCGCGATGGCACAGCGCGAGGTGGGCCTGGCGATCGGCGAGCCACCGACGACCAAGGGCTATCCGCCTTCGGTGTATGCCCTGTTGCCGCGCCTGCTCGAACGCGCCGGCAACTCCGACCGTGGGAGTATCACCGGCTTCTACGCCGTACTGGTCGAGGCCGACGATTTGAACGATCCCATTGGCGATGCGGTCCGAAGCATTCTGGATGGACACATCGCGCTATCCCGCGATCTCTCGTCACGCGGACACTATCCGCCGATCGATGTGCTGGAGAGTGTCAGTCGCTCCATGTTGAACGTTACCCATGAGGATCACCGCATGCTCGCCGCCGAGATGCGCGATCACCTGGCGACCTATCGGGACGCCGAGGACCTGATCAATATCGGCGCCTATGTCGCCGGTAGCAACGATGCCATCGACCGGGCGATTCGCCTGATGCCGAAGATACGCAGTTTCCTCAAGCAGGGTCTGGACGATGCCACGACCTACGACGAGATCGCGCCATTGATGCGCGCGGCCCTGCGGGGGTAGGCGATGGCGGACGACCCAGCGGCCTTCGATACCCTGTTGCGGATTCGTCGGCGTCAGGAAGAGATTAAGGCCGGCGAGTTGGCCAAGGTGCTGCGTCGCGTACGTGCCGCGCAGCACCAGCGCGCACGTATCGTGGCCGAGCAGCAGGAGGCGCTTGCCCAGGCCCAGGTGCCGGGTGGCAGCGCGTTTGACGCCAGTGAAGTGCGTCGCTATCTTCAATACGAGCGGCATCTCGCGCGCATGCGCGATGACAAGGATGCGACACTCCGGAGTCTTCAGGAAGAAGCTGCGGTACGTCGGGGTGAAGTCGAATCCGCAATGAAGGAGCGGCGGATCGTCGAAAAGCTGCGCGAGCGAAAGATGGCGGCATGGCTGCACCGGCGGCGGCGGGCCGAGCAGCAGGTGATGGATGAGGTCGCGACCGCGTATGCCGCGCGTGGTATACGGCCGCCCGGGCTGACGCCGGGGCATGCCGAGGAGAATACGGAATCGTGAAATACGTATTGATATTGTTGTTGGCGATCCTGTCCTTCGCCGGTACCCTGATCGGTGCCCTCGCGGCGACGGGGAATCTCAACGCGGAGACCCTCGCGCGCCTTACGGGGGGCGACCCGGAAGAGGGAAGCGTGGGGCCAATCGTGCCCCCGTCGGCACTGGGGCCCGAAGCGCGTCAACTCCAGGCCAAGGAAGAAGAACTGCGTCAGCGCGAGGCGGCCCTGAACGCGCGTGAGACCCAGATCGTTTCGCGCGAGCAGGGGCTGGAGAATCTGCGGTCTACGCTGGAGTCCTTGCAGACCGGCATCCAGTCCAGTATCGAAGATCAGGAACAACAGCGCAAGGTCCGTATCTCCACGGCGGTCAACACCATTTCCCAAATGGATGCGACCAAGGCGGCCGAAGCGCTGGCCGGTTTCCAGGTGGGCGAGCAGGCGGAGATACTCAATCAGATTGAAAAAGACAAGGACCGGGCCGCCATTATAGAGGCGATGACGCCCGAGTCGGCTACCCGGGTTCTGAAGGAACTGGCCGAGTTTTCTCCCGTCGGGTCCGCATTGTAGGGCCAGCGTCTTTCACCGGCCTGTCGCCCGGCGTGAAGCCGGACCGCGGCGGTCACCCCCAATTTTTTCCCCTGCGGCGTCGTGCATGCATTGCACGGGGCCGTTTTTCGTTCACCCACAACACGATGAAAGGAGGTGAGTAATGTATGTTTTCAGCAATTGCACAATTGATCCAGGCTGAGGCGCCTCAGGGCTTCTCGGCCAAGGCGCATGCGGCCACGACCGACGGTGCGTCGGAGGGCGGAAGTTTCGCGGAACTGCTGACCTTGCTGCAGGCCGCGACGGCCGACGCGCCTACTGGCCCAACCGTCGCCGCCGGGGCTGTATCGGAAGACGACATGGCCACGGATACGGCGGCGGAGGGTGCCGATGCGGCGGTGGTGGAAGGGGCTGATGCAGAAGCACCTGCAGACGGCGCGGGAGCGGCGTCCCCCTCCCCAGTGACCACCAACCCACCGGCGGCAACCAGTCCGGAAAGCGGCACGGTTTCGGCAACGGGCGCCCCGCCCGTGACGACGGAAGCCAACGCCGGCGCGCCGTCCGCAGAGGTGCCGGTGGTTGTGGCGGCAAACGGCGAGGACAGCGCCGTGGAGGCGTTGCCCCGGGCCGTAGCCGCGAATGCCTCAGACGCGGAGACGACCCCATCCGCGACCGGCGTCGAATCGCCGGTGGTAGACAATGCCGATGTGGATGCACCAGAAACGGCGCTGCCCACAAAGCCCGTCGTAGCCACCTCGCTCGATGACGGCGACACCCCCGATCTTTCGGCACCGCCGGCGATCGGGGAGCCGAAGCTGAAGGTGGTGGGCCAGACGGTGAAGGCGAAGGTTGCGGAAAAGGCCCCAACGGTGTCGCCCACGCCCGTGGTGGAGGCGCCAGACGCGGATGCTTCGGTGCCGGTGCGGGCCGCGAAGGCGGCACCCGATCCGGCATTGCCCGAAGCAGAAGTGTCCCTGCCCGAAACGACGCAGGCCAAGGCCGCGGCAGTGGCCCGGGCTCTGCGCGTGGACGGCGATGCGGCGGTGCAGGCGGAACCGGAGGTCACGGAGGTCACGGAGGAAGCCGCACCGCAGGAAAGCGCCAAGCCACGTCCGTCCATCTTCGCATCCTTCACAAGGCGCACGCGGGATGCAGCCGATCCGGCACCGGTTCATGAACCGGAACTGCTTCGGCTGGCCGACACGCAGCGCGGCCGTCCGGTCGCGATGCGCGCGATGCTCCTGATGCAAACCAGCGCGCAGGACGGTGGAGACGTGCCGGAGGTGGAAACCGCGGGCAAGCCCGAGGGCCTTGGCGGCGTCGAGCGTTCGGGGCCGCACCTGCGGAGCGAATCCCTGAGTGCCTCGGCTCCGGCCGAGATACCGGAGAGCGTGGAACTGCCCCCGCAGCGGAGCACCCTGCCCGAAGTGGGGAAGAGCATGCTCCGGGGCGTGCGCTACCTCGTGAACAACGGTGAGCGCACGATCACGGTAAGGCTGGTGCCTGAGTCCCTCGGCGAGCTGCGGCTCGACGTGGTGACCAAGGGCGACGAGATCAGCCTGCGCATGGCCTCGGCCAGCCCCGCCGTGCGGGACGCGCTGGAGGGCCACATGGCCGGCCTGCGCGAACAGCTGCACCGTGACGGCATCGAGGTCAAGCAGATCAACATCAGTGCGGACATGAACGGCGGTGACGGCCGCGGCCAACAGGCCAGCCGGGAAGCTGCCAGCGAGAGTGCGCGCGCCTTTGCGCGGCTGTCGCGCAACCTGTCCAACCGGGGTTTCTCCACCATGGATCCCGCGCCAGCGGCCTATGCGCCGCGGGATGCGCTCCAACGGGGAGGCCTCAATGTATTCGCCTAACCACAAAGGAGTCGATCAATGAATGCGTTAATCGCGTTTCGTTCGAATGCCACGGGGAACCTCGTCCCGACACGAACGCAACGCCAGCAGGCCGCCGAGAGCGTAACCGCGAATCTGCGGGCGAAGGTGACCGGGCTGTTGCGCGAGCAGGCAAAGGCACAGGGTGCCCAGGCATCCAGCGCGAAGGCCGGTGCCGCGAAGGCCACCAAGTCCGACGACGCGTCGGCGGTGACCGATGCGGTACAAAACGAACTGGGGAAAGATGCTTTCCTGCAGTTGCTCGTGCAGCAGTTGTCGAACCAGGATCCCCTGGAGCCCATGGACAACAGTCAGATGGTCACCCAGCTGGCACAGTTCTCGTCCGTGGAGCAACAGACGGAGCTGAATGCCAGCTTCGAGGTGCTCGCCCAGCGCATCGAATTCCTGAACGGAAACGTGGATCAGCTGAACTTCATTTCCGCGCAGGGCATGCTGGGTAAGTATGTCGAGGGTATCGACATCAACGGTGAGTTTGTTGGCGGTGTCGTGGACTCGGTCCATCTTGAGGGTAGCATTGTTGTGCTGGCCATTGGTGAGACCGTGCTTCCGAT
>JAUIKJ010000140.1 GCA_030430835.1 Candidatus Hydrogenedentota bacterium | reverse complement strand
CGCACTGTCGGTAGGACTCTGCGCGGGCCTCGTCGCCGCGCTGCGGCCGAATACCTGGTCGGACTATGCGCCGATGTCACTGGCGATGATCGGGATCTGCATTCCAAACTTCGTGCTGGGGCCGCTGCTCGTCCTCGTCTTCGCGCTCTGGCTCGACTGGTTGCCGGTGGCCGGATGGCAGGAGCCGGCGGACAAGGTGCTGCCGTCAATCACGCTTGGCGCGGCCTACGCGGCCTACGTCGCGCGGCTCACGCGCGGCGGCATGCTCGAGGTGCTCGCGCAGGACTTCATCCGCACTGCACGCGCCAAGGGCCTCAGCGAGGCGCGCGTCGTGTTGCTCCACGGCCTGCGCGGCGGCATTCAGCCGGTGATCGCCTTCCTCGGCCCCGCGGCCGCGGGTTTGCTCACCGGCTCCTTCGTCGTCGAGACCATCTTCCAGGTGCCCGGGCTTGGGCGCGAGTTCGTCGAGTCCGCCTTCAACCGCGACTACACGATGATCATCGGCACGGTGCTCGTCTATGCCTCGCTTGTGATGGTACTCAACCTCGTGGCGGACGTGGTCCACGCCTGGCTCGACCCGCGGATCCGCGCGGCATGAGCGAGGCCGCAACCATCATCGCCGACGAAGTCGTCGAGACCGGCACCTCCCTCTGGGTGGACGCCTGGCGCCGGCTCAAGCGCAACCGCCTCGCGCTCTTCGGCGTGTGCATGCTGGTGCTGATCCTGCTCTTCTCCGTGGTCGGGCCGTGGTTCGTGCCCTACAGCTACGCGGATCAGGACACGGCCCTCGGCGCGACGCCGCCCTCCGCGGCGCACTGGCTCGGCACGGATCCCCTCGGGCGCGATCTGCTCGTGCGCACGATGCACGGCGGCCGCGTGTCGCTGCTGGTCGGCGTCTGCGCGACGGCGGTTTCCCTGCTCATCGGCGTGCTCTACGGCGCGACGGCCGGCTTCACCGGCGGCCGTATCGACAACGCGATGATGCGCGTGGTCGACGTGCTCTACGCGCTGCCCTTCACCATCTTCGTCATCATCCTCATGGTCTTCTTCGGGCGGAACTTCATTCTGCTCTTTGTCGCCATCGGCGCGGTGGAATGGCTGACCATGGCGCGCATCGTGCGCAGCCAGGTGATGTCCCTGCGCGAGAAGGAGTTCATCGAGGCGACCACCGTCATGGGCATCCCGCGCTACCAGGTTCTCCTGCGCCATCTGATCCCAAACGCCCTCGGCCCCATCATCGTCTACGCCACGCTCACCGTGCCGCAGGTCATGTTGCTGGAAGCCTTCCTCAGCTTCCTCGGCCTGGGTGTTCAGCCCCCCATGAGCTCCTGGGGCATCCTCATCAAGGAAGGTGTCGAGACCATGGAAGAATTCCCCTGGCTCCTGCTCTTCCCCTCCATCGCTCTTTCCCTCACGCTCTTCTCGCTGAACTTCCTCGGCGACGGCCTACGCGATGCGCTCGACCCGCGGGTGAGTAAGGATTAATCTCGCGCCAAGACGCAAAGGCACACGTAGACAGGATTACAGGATGCAACCGGATATACCGGATTGACAGGGATATGCTTCATCCTGTGAATCGTGTCCGATCCTGTTATCCTGTCAATCCTTCCCTCTGCGGACAAGAAAAAAAGGAACACGCTATGCGTCTCGTCGCCCCACTCATTGCGCTGTGCGTTGGCACTGCATCGGCCGTCGCCGACGATTGGACGAACCCCATCCGCTACCTCGGCAAGCTCGGCTCTCCGCTCGTCGAAGTAACACCCTTCGTCTTCCAGGATCGCTTCTATCTCCTCGAGAACTGGCAGAAACAGTGGGAGCATCCGGGATCGCCGGATGGCGACCTGATCGAGCAGGACGAGATCCGCATCCGCGACATGGCGGAAGACCGCGTCGTCTCGACGCCCTTGGTCGGCCACGGCCTCGGCATGGCCTTCGTTCATGATGGGCGGGTCTACGTGTTCGGTGGCGACTGGGGCACGGGGGAGAAATGGCAGATCACCCAGATCGAAATGGTCTCCAGTGACGACCTGATCCACTGGACGGATCCCGTCGTCGTGCTGGAGGCGGAGCCGCAGGAGAAATTTTTTAACGTCTCCGTCTGCCGCGGTCCGGAGAACTTCGTGCTGCTTGTCGAGTCGAACGATCCCGCCTGGCCAACCTTCACCTTCAAGTACTTTACCTCGGATGACCTGCTGGAGTGGAAGCGCGTCCCCGGCGCCGAGTATGGCCGCGACAAATATGTGGGTGGTCCCGCGCTTTACCACGAGGGCGACTGGTTCTACACGCTCTATCTGCAATCGCTCGGCAAGCGCCGCTATGAGACGCGCGTCGCGCGCTCAAAGAATCTCGTCGACTGGCAGGACGCCCCAGCGAATCGGCCCGTCGCCACCTTCAACCCCGAGAACAAAGTGCATCCGCTCCGCCCCGACGACATCCGCGAGACCAACGCCTCCGATTTGGAATGCTGCTACTGGGACGGCAAGACCCGGATTTACTACACCGGCGGCGACCAGCGCTTCGCAGGCGACCTGCAACACGCCGAGTACGACGGCACACCGCAGGAATTGCTGGAGCATTTCTTCGAGGGAGTCGAGACCAGACCCTAAGCCGCCGTACATGTGGTCGCGCGTCCCTGCGGGCGCACCGCAAACTCTACACCGAAGGTGTTACGACACCCAGCCCAGGGTTGCCGACCAGCGGGAGGCTACCCTGGGATTCCAATGTCCGCCGATCAACCCTGCAAGGGTTGTGGCCTGAAAGCAAAGCGCCATCGCATCGATTCCCTACCACCGCGCGTAGTGTTCCTCCGCCCAGCCGATGAAGCGGTCGATCGGAATCGTCCGCCCCTCGACGCAAAGGGTGCCGCTGTAATGGCCGAAGCATTGGTCTACACGCGTACTAAGGATGCCGAGGTTGAGGCGGCTCTTCTTATCGTGGAAGGGCGTGAAGCGCAGGTCCACGGCGTCCGTCTCCATGCTGCGCATGGTCCATGGCGCCATGAAGTCTTTGGTGTCGTAGCGGAACTCGAGGTCCTCGAAGAGCTTGTAGAGCACGCCGTTGAGGAAGATCCCGTTCTCGTTCGCGCCGGTGCCGTCGGTCCACTTCGCGCCCATGTTCATCCCGACACGGTCCTCCCCCGACCGGCCCGCGAAGACCGCCCAGTTCCACGCCGTCCGGTAGGGCCAGATGCCCCGGCCGTAGTCCAGCACCGCGTAGGCCGTCTCCGGTGCGAAGGCGTATTCGCGGTCACCCCAGACACAGCTTCCGTTCACCGCAAGTCCGTTCTGCTTCGACGTGAACTGAAAAGTCCGCTCGTCCCAGGGGATGACGACGTTCAACGTCTCGATCTCCGGCGGCCGCGCGATGTCGAAGGCCGCACGCAGCGGTGCAGCACCGACGGACTTGCCGTCGACTTCGATGCGCACACCCTCCGGCGTTTCGTCCATGGAGAGCTTCAGGCGCTTATTCGCCATCGCGATGCACCCGCCGACGGTCGAAGGCAGCGTTACGATCTTGGAGAAGGGCCACACAATCCCCGCCTCCGCCGCCTTCCCGGTCGCGTAATCGATGATGAACACACCACCGAGCGCGAGGTAGTCGATGTTCGCGATCACGATGGAGACGGCGCATTCCTCGCCCATCACGCACCAGTAGTCCCAGCGCTTCTTGCGTAGGGCGCGGCCGTGCAGGTTGTCGATGTGCAGCGGATGCCGCGACCAGCCGACCGCCGCCGGATTGAGGCGCCCATCCGCGCCACACAATTCTACCGGCGCCGTAATCTCCTTCGTGATAGGGGTGCCTGCCATGCGCCGCTCCTTTCCTGGATCCGGGTTTCGGCCATCGCACGTTATCTTAACGTAGCGCGCCGGGAACGAACAGCGCTTCCATACGCGCACGGCTTTGAGCGATTCCCTGCTGCCATGCTACGCTGCATCGCCGGAAACGGAAGGAGCCAAGAGATGGGTCGCTATACCGTCAATTTCCGATGCCACAGTTGCGGGCACTGCTGCACCGATGTGATTTGTCTGCCCACACCGTGGGACGTCATTCGCATGGCGCGCGAGACGGGGAAGAACCCCTACCGCTTTCTCGAGTTCATCACCCCGGACGACATTGATGGCGTCGAGAAGAACGACCCGACCTGGCTCAAGGTGAAGAACAAGCGCTACATGATGGCGCTCAAGCGCAGTGCGCAGGGGTGCCATTTCCTGGACAAGCAGACCAAGCGCTGCACGATTTACGAGTCCCGCCCATTGCTCTGCCGTCTGTATCCCTTCAAGCTGGAAGAAACCCGCGACGGCGAGTTCAAGGGGTTCTCGTTGCACAAGGACGTCGGCTGTCCGAAGAACCGTGACGGTGTGATGGATACCGAGCCCCTATACGAAATCTACAAGGAAGACGCCGAGCACCACGAAGACTACGACGCGCTCGTGGCGGCCTTTAACGGCAGAGACTATCCGGGCAAGAAGCCGGAAGACTTCATCGCGACCTTCATCACCATCCGGCAGGCCAAGAAGAAAGCGGCGCCCGCCACCGCGGTCTAGGCACCGCCATGAACCAGGTCGCCGCGCACGCCCACCGGGCCGGCAGCGCGCTCTTCCGGCCCGTCGATCTCGCTTCGCTGGCCGTTTTTCGCATCGCCTTCGGTCTGTTGATGCTGCACCACGTCTGGGTGGAGTACACCGGCTACGGTGGTTTCCAGCACTGGTTTGTCGACCCCGCTTTTCATTTCACCTACTTCGGCTTCGCCTGGGTGCGCCCCTTGCCCGAGACCGTGCTGCACCTGGTCTATGCCGCGCAGGCCCTCGCCTGCGCCGGCATCCTGCTGGGGGCGGCCTATCGTCTCGCGGCGGTGATTAACTTTCTGGCCACCACCTACTTCTTTCTGCTCGAGAAGACCCTCTTTATCAACCACGGCTATCTGCTGTGCCTGATCAGTTTCCTGCTGATCTTCTTGCCGCTCCACGCGCAATGGTCAATCGATGCCCGACGGCGACCCGGCCTGCGCGCCCATCAGGCGCCCGCATGGTGTCTCTATCTTCTGCGCTTTCAGGTCGGCATCGTCTACTTCTACGGCGGGTTGGCCAAACTGAATCCCGACTGGTTGCGCGGCGAGCCGATGCGGAGCTACCTCGCCGATTGGGCGGGGCGGCCTCTGGTCGGCGCCTTGGCCCATTCCGAAACCGCCGTGTGGTTCTTCAGCGGCGGTGGCCTGGTACTCGATCTCTTCGTGGTGCCCGCGCTCTTGTGGCGACCAACCCGTATCCCTGCCTTTCTCGCGGCCGCGGCCTTCCATCTGACGAACGCCTGGCTCTTCAACATCGCGATCTTTCCCTGGTTCATGATCGTGGCCACCACCCTCTTCTTCGCCCCCGACTGGCCGCGCCGTGTCTGGGCACGCGTGCGCCCGGCGTTCGGAACGGCGACCCGTACCGTGGAAGTGTCCCCCACCCCGCGTCCCCTCCTTGTCGCACTGATCGGTTGCTGGGTGCTGGTGCAGGTCCTCGTGCCCTTCCGTCACCTCCTGTATCCCGGCGACGCCAGTTGGACCGAAGAGGGGCACCACTTCGCATGGCGCATGATGTTGCGCCACAAGTCCGTGCAGCCCCGCTTTCTCTGGTACACGATGCACGATCCGGCCACGGGACGCAGCCATACCATCGACCCCTACGCCTACCTGCCCGCGGACGAAGCCGCCGCACTGCGCACGGACCCGGCAGCGATGGAAGCCTTCGCCCGGCAGATTCAGGCCATCAATGCGGCGAACGGCGTCCCCGATGTCTCGGTACAGGCAGAGCTTCGCCTGATCCAATTCCGGATCCACGATCCCGTGACCGGCGAGACCCGTCACGAAGACCTTCACCAGACCCTGCAGCCCTGGCAGATCGAGATCATGGCGGTCGACCCCGACCTCATCCTGCAGTTCGCCCATCATCTTGCGCAGCGGGAAGCGCGCGCGCGCGGCCATGCGGTCGCGGTGTACGCCGAGGTATGGGCCTCCCTGCATGGGCGCCCCTATCAGCCACTGGTTGCACCGGACGCCAACCTCGCGGACGCGCCGCGTAATCTTTGGCCGAAGCCGTGGGTGGTTCCGCTGATAGTTGCGCACGGCAACATACCAACTGCGTCACATGCACCTACGAAAAGTGCGACTAAGCAGCAATAACGTCAAGAAATAATAGAATTTCACAACAAATTCCGGTCAGATGTCCGGAACAATTGACTTAACCGGTCCCTCATGCTATATTCCCGCGCATCACGAGTGGGAACCGTTGACAGGAAAATGGGATACTTTCCGTAATCACGGTGCGGGAGTGAGAGTCCGACCAAACTCTCTCAACACGTCTGTCTCCCGCTCGTCCTGTATCGGCCCTTGGAGCACTATCCAGTATGAAGAAATGGACAGTGATGCTGATTCCGCATGATCGGAACAGCGCCACGCGTACGCTGGAAACTTCGAGTTGGCATCTCTTCGCGATTGTGGGGGTAATTGCGGTCCTTGCCTTCTCCGCCACGTTTCTCTTTCAGCGCCAGCGGGTGATCGCCCGCCACAACGATACCCTCAAGGAGACGAACCGTTTCCTTGAATTGCAGGCCGCCAACCGGCCCGTGCCCGAAGCCGCCACCGTCGTCACCCAGGTCGACGAGAGCGCCGTCCGCGCTGCGGAGGCGAAGCTGCGCTCCGAATACGAATCGACCATCAGCAAGATTACCGCTGAGTTGGGCGAGCTCTACGACATGGAAGCGAAGGCCCGGAACATCACCGGCATCGCGCCGCGCCGCGCCGGCAGCAGCGAAGAAGAGAGCGACGTCGGTAACGGACAGGGTGGCGGTCCCGGTGGTTACAGCGGCATCGCCGTGAGCACCATCGACAAAGCCCTGCGCCCGCCGGAAGTCATCTACGGTCTGGCGCGCCCCTCGGCCGACTTGATCATTCAGGAAATCCGCCTGCGCAACCAGAGCCTTGCCGAATACGTAAAGGATGCCGAGGCCGAGGTCGACCGCATCCAGCGCATTCCCGCCGTATGGCCGCTGGCTGGCGGCGTGGGCAAGATCACCTCACGCTTCGGTTACCGCCGCCATCCCATTCTGCGCCGGGTACGCCACCACGCGGGCACCGACATCGCCGCCAAGCACGGCACCCCAATTGTCGCCACCGCCAAAGGCGTGGTGGAACAGTCCGCCTATGAAAGCGACTACGGAAATGTTATTGTTATCAATCACGGCAACGGTCTGAAGACCCGCTACGCGCACATGTCGCAGCGCTTCGCCAAGACCGGT
>JAUIKJ010000139.1 GCA_030430835.1 Candidatus Hydrogenedentota bacterium | reverse complement strand
CGAGTTCGAGCCCTAATCTGCCGGTTGCGGGGGCTGGATTTCCCAGCGCGCGGCGTGGGTGTTCAGGCGTGTACGTTCCGCGGAGTCGGCCACGGCGTACAATTGACGGAAGGCACGTTCGTTCGCCGGCCATCGGTACAGGCACTTTCGCAGGTAGGCCTTGGCACTTTCCTCGTCCCCATCCGCCAGCGCGCACTCCCCAAGCAAGAGGTACAGCTCGCCCGTATCCAGGCGGGACTGCGCCGCATCCAGGAAGCGGCGCGCGTCCTCATGGCGATCCGCCTCGATCAGGGCGAGGCCGTACTCCATGAGCAACTCACCGCTGTGCCACACCGACTCCGGATCCCGACCGCCGAGGGCCGCCGCATAGCGGGGAAGCGGGTCGGCGTTGGCAAGGTGCAGGTCTTCTGCGCGCTTGAGTCGGCGGTCCGGAATCCACAGGGCCCAGGCCTGAAAGGCGATCAGTCCGATCGCGGCGATGGGGAGCGCGACGCGCGTCCATGCCGTGGCACGGGGCGCGGCAACGTGTCGCGGTGTGCTGGTGAGGATGCCTGCGAGGAGGAGCCCCGCCAGCAGATGCGGGACGCTGTGGAGCGCGGCGTTAAAACATGCGAAGACGGCCAGTGCCAGCATGGTGCCCCATGCCGGGCCGCGTGCTTGGCGCAAGGTGTAGAGCCACCAGACGAAGAAGAGCAGGCCAATCAGGCCGGTTTCCGCAAAGAATTCGAGCACTTCACTGTGCGCGTGAAGCGTGTGAATCGGGTTGTGCAGGTGTGATGTGCCGTCTGGTGCGGCCAGTGCCGAACCGAGGTAGCGCGGACTCCAGTAGGCGTAGTTGCCGAGGCCCACGCCGAGGAGTGGTGCATCCGCGATCATGCGGATCGTACCGTCCCAGAACCAGAGGCGTGCTTTGCCGCCGATGTCGTGTTCGCCAAAGGTCGCCCAGACGCGTCCCCAGGTGGCACTGGCGTTGATCAGGCTTGCGACGATCCCCATCGCCGCCACGGCACCGGCCAGACGGTGCCAGGGCGGGTGGCCTGATCGCCCGGGGACCATGATCAGGCTGCCCACCGCGGCAGCGAGCCAGGCGGTGCGCGAGCCAGAGAGCATCAGCGTGAGCAGTACGGGCAGGAGCACGGCCCAAAGTAAGGGGTTGTGCCGTTCCCGGCGCAGGAGTCCATGGACGATTATGGGCAGGGCGATGGCCAGATAGCCGCCGAGCAGATCCTGGTTGCCAAAGACCGAGTACATCCGCTGGTCATAGTCTGGAAACACGGGCAGCACGCGCGCGGCGAGTCCGGCGTATTGCAGTAATCCAAGGGCTGCCACCGCGGCCGCGGACGCGACCAGCGCGCTTCCCGCACGATAACGCCACGTGCGCACGCGCCACAGGGGATAGGCCAGCACTGCAAAGAGCAGCGCCGTGCCGAAGTAGGCGCCGTCTTCCAGCACCTGGGTCCAGTCGCGCGCGGGGAAGGGGAGGGTCTGCAGGACGACGACGCCCCCCAGCCCCAGCAGCAGCGGCCGGTAGGCGGAGAAGCCAACGCTGACCGGTGCGCGATCGATAAGACCGATCACGCTCAGGGCCAGAAGGCCGGCCGCGAGGACGATCTCCTTGGGGTACAAAAAGGTGGTGAAGGAAAAAGAGAAGACCAGCGGACAGAGGAACAGAACAGCGCAGACGATTACACCGCGCGCGGTCAGGCTGTATTCTGGGGGGGGCGTAGACACGGCGGCATGCTAGCACGCGGTCTGTAGGCGCACAATCCGCCGGACTATCGGCGCAATGGCGCGAGGTAGTTTGCGCCCCCCAGATTCTGCATCTGCTTCAGGATCCAGTTGCGGCGTTGCGCCACCGTTGCTGAGGGTTCGCTCGGATTGCGCTCGCGCGGGTTCGGCAACACGGCCGCGATTGCGGCGGCCTCGGTGCGCGTGAGGGCGTCCGCGCCGTGGTCGAAATAATGCCGGCCCGCGGCGTCTACTCCGTAGATGCCCGGCCCTGTCTCCGCCACGTTCAGGTAGACCTCGAGGATCCGCGCCTTGCCCCAGAGTACTTCGATCAACCCGGTGAAATAGACCTCGAGCCCCTTGCGTAGCCATGAACGCGTGGGGAAGAGGAATACGTTCTTCGCGGTCTGCTGGCTCAGCGTGCTTGCGCCGCGCAGGCGGCCGCCGTCCTGGCTGGCCTCCCACGCCCGCTGAATCTCCACGAAGTCGAAGCCGCGGTGGAGGAAGAAGCGCTGGTCCTCGCCCGCGATCACGGCCAGGGTCATCTCCGGCGCGATCTCATCCAGACGACGCCATTGCTGTTGCGTCGCGGCGCCATCGGCCAGCGCACGCACGATCATCAATGGGGTACGCGGCGGATCAATCCAGCGGTAACTCAAGGCCCAGGCGAAGGTGAAGATGAAGAAGGCCACGGCCGCGGCGCCCGACCACTTCAGCGCGCGGATCATGCGCGGCCGCCATGTTTTTTTCCAACGTATGCGCGGCGGAGCCGGGGCGGTGTTCTCCGCTGCGGTCTTTTTCCTGGCCCCGCGCTTTCGTTTGCTAGTCGGCTTTGATTTCGGTTTTGCCTTGGACCTGGCTTTCGTCCGGGACTTGGCGGGTCGCTTGGTGTCCGCCGGTGCGTCGTCCGCTGGCTTCTTCGTGCGCCGTTTCGCCGAGGCTACCACTGATACGCCCACTGCACCGGCCATTCCACGCAGTTGTCGGTTCCATAGTACTTCCCGGTGTTTGCATCGTAGATCAGCACGTGCCGGCGTCCGGGCTTCTCCTGGTACATCGCCCAGACGCCCGTGCCCGGCTCGGGAATTCCTGCGTGAAAGGTCTCGGCCTTCGCCTGAAACCACTTCAACATTTCCTGGGCGCGTACCACACGGCCCGTGCCGCAGCGGCAGCGGGTGGTCACATAGGGCAGATCGAGCAGCTCTTCATAGCCCGAGCGGATGAAGGCGTCCGATAGAAAATGGGCACAATTGTTCGACTCGCGTTGGCCGCCGGTGCAGGTGCCATTGTAATTCTTTCCGACCGTCAACAAGGATACCTGCGGGCGTGCGGGTGCCGCGTGCTCCGGCGACGTCACGCTGGTTTGGAGCGGCCGGGTGGTGCCGGTGGCACACCCCGCCACGGCGGTGGCGATACAGCATAGGGTAGCGAGCCGCAAGCGCGGGAACATATACGGTACTCCGGTTCAGTAAACTATTGACAACCATGCAGTATACAGGATGGCGTACAGGTTGAAAAGGGCCGCGGAGAAGAAGCCGTTCCGTAGCCCGAGGTGGCTCAGCGAGGGGTCCCCTTCGTCGTAATGACGTGAAGGATGGCGTCACCCCCGCGACGTGATATAAGGTCCCAGCGCGCGAAACCGGGCGGCAAAACCACCAACCCAATACCCCAACTATTCCGCCGTCGACCCCGTCCGGTAGCCCGCAAGATCGAGTGTCACGTGCCGGTAGCCCGCTGCGCGGATCTTCGTCACCAGTTCCTCGCGGAGCGCGGGATCCAGTAACTTCGGTATATCGTCCGGGTCTACCTCGATCCGGCAGAGATCGCCGTGGTGCCGCGCGCGGTATTGGTGGAAGCCGTAGGCCTTCAGGATTTCTTCCGCGCTTTCCACCTTGTGCATCTCCCCGACGTCGACCCGCGTCCCCACCGGGAAGCGCGACGACAGACACGCGAAGCTTGCCTTCTCCGCGGTCGGCAGATTCCGCCGCCGGCTCAGATCGCGAATCTCTGCCTTGTACAGATCCACCTCCGCCAGGGGCGCGACCACGCGGTGCTCCCGCGCCGCCTTCGCGCCATAACGCGTCGGGTCCAGTTTGTCATCCGCGATCTCGCCATAGGCCAGCACGCCGATGCCCTGCGCCTTGGCGAAGGCATCCATTTGCGTGAAGAGTTCGGTCTTGCAGTAATAACACCGCGTGCCGTCATTGTTCAGGAACTGCTCATTCTCAAACTCCTGCGTCTCCAGCACCGTCAGGTTCCAGCCCTGCGCCTCCGCCAGCGCCACCGCCTCCCGCACCTCCGCCCGCGGAATGCTCGGCGAATCCGCGAGCACCATGTGCGCTGCGTGGCCCAGCACCTCATGCGCCACCGCCGCGAGGTAGCCCGAATCCACGCCCCCCGAAAAGGCCACCGCCACCGCGCCATAGCCCCGCAGGGTAGCGCGCAGCGCCTCCTCCTTCGCCGCCAAGGCGGGGGGGAGGGGGCTATGTCGGAGGGTCGAAGGCATCACGATTTTCCCGGTACAAGGTCCGAAACCATTGTACCGGGTATAGGAAACGGCGTCTACCCGGCTGAGGCCGACGAACCTGTCATTTCGAGCGAGGTCACGAGGGAGAGATCTTGGGCGTCGGACAAGATTTCTCCCTACCGGTCGAAATGACAGGGCGTCGGACAAGATTTCTCCCTACCGGTCGAAATGACAGGGCGTCGGACAACAATTCTCCCTGCCGGTCGAAATGACAGGGTGCGGCCGAAGCGCGCGTAGCATTGTGCAGCTTTAGAGGACCCGGCATCCTTACTCCTTCCGGCGGACATGCACGATGACCTCCGTATCCGCACCCGCCTGTCCCGTGTTCTTGGGATAACCCGGCCGCCATACAGTCTGGAACCCCGGCTCGCTGGTACTGATGTGGTACTCTAGGTCTTCCAGTCCACCGATAACGAAGGCGCCCGTCGCGTCCGATACTGCCTTGGGCTGATTGTGAAGCGTGTCCACCGCCGCCGCGGCATGTGCGGACATCTGGATGCCGGGGAGTGGATCGCCGATACCCTCCTCCAGAACCCGGCCACGAATCGACCGTCCTTCCTCCAACTGGATGGTGACCGTGGATCCATCCAATGGGGCGACGACCCGCTTGGGCGCGAAGCGCCCGAAACGTTCCACGACCACGGCGTACTTGCCATCGCGATAGTCCGGGTTGACGCCGTCGAAGTGGAAGGTACCGTCACCCCCGGTACTGAATCCGCCCTGGGACGCGCCGGGACCCTCCAGCCGGACCGGCGCACCGGGAAGCGGATCGCCCGCGGGGTCCAGGACCTGAATCGGAATCGTGACGCCTTCGGGAAGTGTGAGGGAAACCGAATCAATGGGGACGGATCGGCTTAGCGCGATATCCCCGGATTCGATCCGGGTAAGCCCCGCGCCGATCTGTACCCGATAGGTCACGCCCAGCGGCAGCGGCGCAATCACGAAGCGGTTGCCGTCCGGGCGGTGCTTGCTCTTGTTCAGCACGCTGAAGATCGACTGATCGACTTTGGACACAGCCATCACGCCGGCATGAAAGTCACCCTCATGGGGTCTGCCGTCCGCTCCGAAGAGTTCCCCATGGATGGCGCCTGCGCGCTTCAGCGGAATATCCACCTCGAAGGTGTCATCACCTTCGGGCACTTCGATCGTCGATGAAGAGAAGTGCTCGAACCGTTCCGGATAAAAACCGGGGATGTTGGCCGCGTAGATCGAGATCTGCGCCGGTGCGGGTACCTTCAGTCGGATTGCGCCCGCTTCGATGGGATAGGTCCCGCTATCCTGCGTGGACACGGAAATGCTCAGCGAGCCTTCGGGGAGCGGGGCATTCTCTGGCGGTTGCAGCCGCAGGAGCACGGCGCGCCTGGGCAGTTCCGACGCTGGCGCCTGCACGGCAAACTCGAAGTCATCGATCGACGCCGAGATTCCGACGTACTGAAACTGCTCGCCCGACCCAATCAGGTAGCGGCCGCGCGGCACATCGCGAAAGGTGAAGTGTGCCTCGCCATCTTCTGTGTGGACGACGGCACGGTCGCGGTACATGTGCTGGCTTTTCACCATGATGCCACCCATAAGGATCGGTCGGCCGCTCTTGTGGTCCCGCGTGAGATGCTTAAGGTCCCCCGTCACCACACCCCGGATGTCACGTCGTGGCCCCATCGCGAAGTCGTCCGCATCGCGAAGGCCTGCGTCCACAATCATGTAGTCCGATCCGTAGCCTTTTGCGCGCACCAGGAAGACGTATCCCACGGACGGATCGAGATCATCGATTCGATAACGGCCCTCGGCATCGGTCTTGGCCACGAGGGTGGCGCCCCGTTCCTCGTTCACCTGGAAACGTTGAACGGCTGCGACACGGGACAATTGCGCCCCCGCGATGCCCGCGCCAGTTGCTTCGTCCACAATCCGGCCCGTGATGGGGGTGCTCGCACTCAGCACCCAGTCATAGGTTTCTCCGGCCGCGATCATGAGGTTGCGCCGCGTCTCGGCGGCGTAGCCGGGCGCGGACACGGTGAGGGCGAGTTCAAGAGGATCGTCGCGTTGCGCAAACTCGAATCGGCCGTCTGCGTTGAAGGCACCATCGAAGCCGCCGATACCGCTCCGATTCGTCACGGCGTAGAAGCCGCTGACGGAGACACCGGTCACCGTTTCGCCGCGGGTATCGCGAAAGTGGATGTAAGCCGGAGCGCCCTCCGGCAGGGTCACCGTCAGGTCTTCCATCGTTGCGCCGGCCTCGATATCGAAAGGCCCGGCGATGCCCGGTGCATAGCCCGCCGCCCGGGAAAACACATAGAGCCGCCCCGGCGGCACCTTGAGCGTGAAACGGCCATCGCGTACCGATGCGCCTACGCTCGTCTGGTAATTGCCCGCATCCACCACGCCGCTAAGGTGGATCTTCTGGGATGCGCCCGGCGTCGGTGTTACCGCGTCGCCGTTCGCGGCCTGCACCGTTCCGCGAATCGTGGCCCGTTCGAGCGTATCGTAATCGGCCGTCGCGCTGTAGCGCGTGTTCGTCTCGATCAGTTCCTCAATCGCCGCGACCCGTTCCGCGTCGCTCATGACCCAGCCGGCCAGCACGAAACTCCCCGTGCCCAGGACGGCGAGGGTGAGGCCGCTCGTGCCCATCGCCAGCACGAGACCCTGCCAGCGCAGACGCGGGCGGTAGCCGGGTACGAGCAAGCGCCGCACACGATCCGCGAGGCCCGTAGGTTGGCCGCCATCGGCGTATTGCGCCGCCGTGCGCAGGCCCGCGCCGAACTGCGCCAGCGCCGCGGCGTAGTCCGCCGCGTCCCCCGTGAGGGCGACCGCTGCCGCGTCGCAACAGGCTTCGCGTTCGATGCGCACCTGGCGGCTGATCCACCATGCGGCGGGGTTGAAGTACAGCAGGGCTTCGATGAGGTATTGCACGAGGTTGATCAGATAGTCGTAGCGGCGGATGTGCGCGAGCTCGTGCGCGATGATGGTTCGCAACTGCTCCGGTGGCAACCCGGTCATCAGGTGCAGTGGCAGGAGCAGCGTGGGGGAGAGGAGACCCGCCAC
>JAUIKJ010000138.1 GCA_030430835.1 Candidatus Hydrogenedentota bacterium | reverse complement strand
AGGCTCCGTGAGAGATGGAATCACAGCTGCGACGAAGGGATAGATCTGTGTGCGCGCAGCGGCGGCTGCATTATAGCTTCCGCGTGGGGACCATGCTGCGAGGCAGAATTCGCTAGCAGTCCGTTGAAAAGTCGTCGTTGAATTCCACCACTGGCTGCTATGCCAGGATTTCCCTCAACACCTTCCCGTGCACATCCGTCAGCCGGAAATCGCGGCCCGAAAACCTATACGTCAGCTGCTCGTGGTTCAGGCCCATCAAGTGCAGAATGGTGGCATGCAAGTCGTGTATGCTGACGGGCTTCTCCAGGGCGGCCAGGCCGAAATCGTTCGTGCTGCCATAGGTCATGCCGCCTTTCACACCGCCCCCCGCCATCCAGATGGTATAGCCGTCGATGTGATGATCGCGGCCCACCTTGTTAATATCCTTGGGCCCAGTCTGCACGGTCGACGTGCGGCCGAACTCGCCACCCCAGATCACCAGCGTATCGTCCAGCATCCCGCGCCGCTTCAAATCGCGCACGAGCGCGGCCGAGGCCTGGTCGGTCTCCTTGCACTGCACGCGGATGCCGGCGGGCAGACCACCATGCTGGTCCCAACCGCGGTGGTAGAGCTGCACGCACTTCACCCCCCGCTCCGCCAGCCGCCGCGCGAGCAGACAGTTCGCCGCATAGGTCCCCGGCGTGCGCGCGTCCTCGCCGTATTCCTCGAAGACGGCATCCGGCTCGTCGGAGAAGTCGCTCACCTCCGGCACGGAGGTTTGCATGCGGAAGGCCATCTCGTATTGCGCAATGCGTGCGTTGAGTTCGGTATCGCCGGTGCGTGCGAGCTTGGCCTGGTGCAGCTCGCGCAGGCGGCCGAGCAGCAACTCGCGGCTGCGCGCGCTCACGCCTTCGGGGTTGTTCAGGTAAAGCACCGGGTCGGCCCCGGCGCGGAACTGGACGCCCTGGAATTCGGAAGGCAGGAAGCCGCTGCCCCACAACCGCGCATAGAGCGGCTGGCCGCCCTTGCCCTTGGTCAGTAGCACCACGAAGGCCGGGAGGTTGTCGTTGTCGGAGCCGAGACCGTACTGCATCCAGGAGCCGATGCAGGGACGTCCCGCGAGCTGCGAGCCGGTCTGAAGAAAGGTGATCGCCGGGTCATGGTTGATCGCCTCGGTATAGAGCGAGCGCACCAAGCAGAGGTCATCCACGATGCCCGCGGTGTGCGGCAGGAGATCGCTGACCCACGCGCCGCATTCGCCGTGTTGCGCGAAATTGAACTGCGCCCCCGCAAGCGGCAGCGAGGATTGGTTCGCCGACATGCCGGTGAGGCGCTGGCCCTGCCGCACGGAGTCGGGCAGTTGCTCGCCGTTCATCTCGTTGAGCAGCGGCTTGTAATCGAAGAGATCGAGTTGCGAGGGACCGCCGCTCTGGAAGAGGTAGATGATGCGCTTCGCCTTCGGCGCGAAGTGCGGCCCCGGCAGCGTCTCCGCCGCGGCTTCCGCCGGATTCAACAAACCCGCCAGCGCGAGGCCACCCAGGCCCATGCCGAATCGGTTCAGGAAGTCGCGGCGGCTCAGGCCTTCGCTCGGCGCGCATCCAGTGCAAAGTTGTTTGTGCGATATCATTGCTTCACCTGAAATTCTTCGAAGTTCATGATCGCCTGCGCGAGCGCCGTCGCCGTTGCCGTCGCCACGGGATCGAGGCCCTCGCGCGGGCGCGCATCGCCGGCGACAGCGTACTTCGCCGCGTCCTCGGGATGCTCGGCGAACCACGCGGCCTGTTCGTCCCACGCGGCTTGGAGTATCGCCGCTTCCTCCGCGCTCGGGTGGCGGCCGACAAGGCGGCGGAAGATCGCGTCGATCCGCGCGGCGGCGTCGGTTTCCGCCACCACGGACTCCGCGAGCACGCGCGCCGCCTCGACGAACTGCGGATCGTTCAGCAGCACCAGGGCCTGCAAGGGCGTTGCCGTCACTTCACGGCGCATCACACAGCTCTCGCGGTCGACCGCGTCGAAGGTCATCATGTTCGGTGGCGGCATCGTGCGCTTCCAGAAGGTGTAGAGGCTGCGCCGGTAGCGCCCCTCCCCTTCCGATACCGCATAGCTCGCGCCGCTGACGGCTTCCCACAGGCCCGGCGGCTGCCAGGGCTTCACGCTCGGCCCGCCGATCTTCTCGACCAGCAATCCACTCGCGGCCAGGGCGCTGTCGCGCACCTGCTCCGCGCTCAGCCGCCGCTGCGGTCCGCGGGCGAGGAGGCTGTTCTGCGGGTCGCGCTCGCGCAGCGCGGGCGGACACGCGCTGTCCTGCCGATAGGCCGCGGAAGTCACGAGCAATTTCAGCAGCGCCTTTGTGTCCCAGCCGTCGGCGATGAACTGCGTGGCGAGCCAGTCGAGCAATTCCGGATGCGTCGGCGCGGCGCCCTGTGTGCCGAAGTCTTCCGGCGTCGCCACGATCCCGCGGCCGAAGGCGGCCTGCCACAGCCGGTTCACGGCAACGCGGCCGGTCAGTGGATTGTCGGGACCCGTCAGCCACTGCGCGAGCCCGAGGCGATTCGGCGGCAAGCCATCAAAGGCGAGGGCCGCCTGGGGCGTGCCGGGTTCGACAGGATCCGTAGGCTGATCGTAGGCGCCACGCGCCAGGACGTAGGCCTGCCGAGGCTCGGGCAAGGCTTCCATGGCCATGATTGCGCCCAAGCCCTGCACAAAGTTTTGCTCGCGCTCACGCGCGCGTTGCAGCGATTCGAGCGCGTCCTGCACATCTGCGTCGATGCGCGAGATATAGTACTCCAGGAGCGGCACAACCGGCGGAAACGTCTGGCCGTTGCCGGCCATGTGCGCCAAGTTCGACACCACCGTGGTGAGAGCTGTCTGGCCCCTGACATGCTGTACTTCGAGCAGCGTCAGTGCCACGTCAAAGATCTGAAATTCATCGATCGCCCCGCCCTTGAACCCAGTATCACGAAAACGCGATGCCAGCGTCAGCGGCGGTTCGTCGGCGTCCCCGCCGTCGTAGCGGATGGTCTTGCGCACTTCATCCCGAATCACTTCGGTGGCTGCTTCTGCGCCATCCAGGTACACCTTGACGCCCTCGGCCCGGCTCGACCCGTCGTAGGTCGTGGTGACGTGTACCCACTCTCCCGCCAGAATCGGCTCTAGCGTCTGTACTCGAATGGCATCCCCAGGCCAGAAGTGAACGATGCTAAAGACGACATGGCCGTCCTCCAGAAGAACTTCATAACCCCGGCTGGCGGCGTCTTCCGCCGCCTTCGTGTGGTGACACACCACTGCGTGCGGCGCGAGTTCATCCGCGCGAATCCACATTGCGATGCTGAAGGGATCGGTACGCTCGAAGATTCCCGCCTTGCTGACCGAAACACCATTGTCGCCATCAAACTGCAGCGCGCCGCCAACTTTCCCGGGCATTGCCTCCGGCGTCATCGATACTGCACCGGGGTTCTCTGTATCCGCGCGGTTGGTCACCTTGCCTTCTTCGATGGTGTCAAGACTCAGATCCACCACAGGCACAGGAATCACCACCGGTCGTGCATCGTCCGCCAGCCAGTCCTTGTAGCTCGCTTCGTAGCCTCTGACAGCTTTGCGCAACGCATCTTCCTTAAACGCTATCGCGGCGCGAAGATCCTCATGCCGTTCTTTCTCGCCCTCCTTGTACAGCCATAGCGCCGGCGTCGGGATGGGATCGGTGAAGTGCGAATACATGCCCGACTCGTCGATGTCGTCGAAGAAGGAGAAGAGCTCGTAGTACTCCCGCTGCGAGATCGGATCGAACTTGTGGTCGTGGCAGCGGGCGCACTGCATCGTCAGACCGAGCATCGCGGTGCTGAAAGTCTCCGTGCGATCGGTGACGTAGGCGACGCGGAATTCTTCGAGCGTGCTGCCGCCTTCGTTCGTCTGACGATGCAGCCGGTTGAAGGCCGTGGCGAGGCGCTGGTCCTGCGCCGCGTTCGGCAGCAGGTCGCCCGCGATCTGCCAGGTGAGGAATGCATCGTAGGGCAGATTGTCATTGAAAGCACGAATCACCCATTCGCGCCAGGGCCACACGTAGTTCTCGCGATCCGCCTGATAGCCGTAGGTATCCGCGTAGCGCGCCGCATCGAGCCAGGCCCGCGCCATATGTTCGCCGTAGGCGGGCGAGGCGAGCAGTCGGTCGACCACCGCGTCATAGGCCGCATCGGACGCATCGGCGAGAAAGGCGTCCATCTCCGCCACCGTCGGCGGCAAGCCCGTCAGATCCAGCGTAACGCGGCGGAGCAGCGTCTCCGGGTCCGCCTGCGGCGCAGGCTCCAACCCTTCCGCGCGCAGCCGGGCCAGAATGAAAGCGTCCACTGGATTCCGCATCCACCGGCCTTGGTCGGAGACGCCCGGCACCACCGGCGCATCAATCGGCTCAAAGGCCCAGTGCTTCTCGTAGTCCGCGCCCGCCGCGATCCACGCGCGCAGCGTCTGGATCTGTTCACCGCTGAGTTGGACCGCCTCGTCCGGGGGCGGCATACGCTCGTCTGGATCATCCGAAAGAATCCGTCGAATCACTTCGCTCGCCGCCGGATCGCCGGGAACAACCGCGTTCTCCGCCGTAGCGGAGTCGAAGAGATCCAAACGCAGGTCCGCCTTGCGGTGGCTCGGGTCGGGACCATGACACTGGAAACAGGCATCCGCCAGAATCGGCCGCACCTCGCGCCCAAAGTCCGGCGCCTCGGCGCCAGCCGTGCCATCGAGCAGCACGATCACCGCACCAATAGCGATAAATCTCGAAAAGTGGGTCATCCAGATACTCTACTGGATCGCGCGATCCGAGTCGAATCCCAGGCCATGTCCCAAGTCCTCAGCCCGCCTGGATCGCCTCGAGTTCTTCCCAACGCGCATAGAGCGTCTTCACCTGCACGCGCGCCTCCTCAAGTTCGCGGAGCTTGTCTTGTACCACGGTGTGGCCTTGCTCGAAAAAGCCCGGCGCATGAATGGCCGCGTCCAGTTCCTCGACGGCCGCCTCCGCGGCGAGGATGCTCTCTTCCATCCCCTCAAGTTCCTGTTTTTCCTTGTAGCTGAGCTTGCGCTTGGCCGCGCCCGCCGCGGGCGCAGCGCGCTCCGGCTTTGGCGCGGGCGCCGCGGCGGCCTCGGCCTTGCGGTCGGCTTCGCGCCGCTCGCGGTAGAGCAGGTAGTCGTCGTAGTTCCCGACGATCGTCGTCACCACGCCGTCCCCCTCGAAGACCAGCATGTGCGTGCAGATCCGGTTGAGGAACCAACGGTCGTGACTGACGATCAGGGCGCAGCCGTCGAAGGACGCAATGGTCTCTTCCAGCACCCGCAGGGTGTAAAGGTCGAGGTCGTTCGTCGGCTCATCGAGCACGAGAAAGTTGCCGCCACGCAGCAGCTTTCGCGCAAGGTCGAGACGGTTCCGTTCACCGCCGGAGAGCTTGCCCATTGGCTCGTTCACGACATTCTTGTCGAAAAGAAACTTCTCGAGATAGGCGGGCACATAGATTCGCCGCTTGGCGATCTCCCAGTGCTTTGCGCCGTCGGAAACGAAGTCCAGCACGCTCTCCTCCGGCTTGATGTCGCCGTGCGCCTGATCGACATAGAGGAAGCGCGTGTTGTCGCCGATGATAATCTTGCCCTTGCGCGCTTCTTCATTCCCCATGAGCACGCGCAACAGTGTCGTCTTGCCCGACCCGTTCGGCCCCACGATCCCCACCCGCATCCCCGCCTGCATCGTCAGGTTAAAGTCGCGGATCAGCGTCGAGTCGCCGAAGCCATGCGTAATCTTGCGCGCTTCGAGGATGGTCTTCCCCAGACGTTCCGGCTCCGGAATCTCGAAAGTGAATTCACGATGCTTCACCGCGGCGTCCATGTCCCGCATCTCCTCGAACTTCTCCATGCGGTGCTTGTCCTTCGAGGTGCGCGCCTTCGGTCCGCGCCGGTACCAGGACAACTCCCGCCGCAGAAAGGCGAGGCGGTTCGACTCCGTGTTTGCGCGCGTCTCTTCCACATTCGCCTTGTACTCGAGGAAGCGCGCGTAGTTCCCCGGAAAGCTGTAGATATGGTTGTGCTCCAGTTCGATGATCCGGTTCACGGCGCGGTCGAGGAAGTAACGATCGTGCGTCACCAGCACGCAACTGCCCGAATAGCGCACAAGAAAGTTCTCGATCCACTCCGCACTCTGCGTGTCGATGTGGTTTGTCGGCTCGTCGAGCAGCAGCACGTCCGGCTGTTCGAGCAGACGATACGCCAGGTCCACGCGCCGCAGTTCACCGCCGGAGAGCGTCCCCAGCTTCCGGTCGCCCGCCGCGAGGCCCAGCGCCGTGCGCAGCCGCTTCATCCGCTCCGGCAGGTCCCACGCCCCCGCCGCTTCCACGGCATGCTGCAGTTCTTGCACGGCGTGTTCCAGCGCGTCGTGTTCATCCGCCCCCGAGTGCGTCCCGGCGAGTTTCTCCATCGCCACATGGTACGCGTCGAGCAGCGCTTCCTGTTCGGCCGCGGCCTCATGCAGCACCGTCTCCACCGTCTTATCCCGGTCCAGCGGGCATTCCTGCGAGAGCATCGAGACCTTCAATCCCTGCGCACGCGCCACTTCACCCGACTCCGGACGCATCAGTCCGGCCATCAATTTCATCAGGGTAGACTTGCCTGAACCGTTCCGCCCGATCAGCCCGATCCGGTCGCCGGCATGCACGGTCACAGATACCCCGTCGAGCACCGGCTGCGCGCCGAAACTGTGGGTAATGTTCTTGATGCTGAGGAGCGGACGGGCGACGGCGGTACTCATGAACGGGAAACTTCCTTTGGGCGAGCGCACAACGATACCGCCTGCGCGCGGGGCGCGCAATACCGCTTCGACTTGCAATGCATATAAACCACTCGTATCGTTTGAAGCGCAGACCTGAACCCTGAGGAGCACACTCCATGGCCGAACCTGAAATCGCTGAAAAACGTCCCGCCGTTCTCGACCTCGAACCCGGCACCTACTGGTGGTGCGCCTGTGGGAAATCCGCCAACCAGCCCTGGTGCGACGGTTCCCACAAAGGCGGCGAGTTCGCCCCGGTGGAAGTCGTCATCGACGAAGCGAAGCGCGTAGCCCTGTGCCAATGCAAGCGAAGCGCCACCGCACCCTTCTGTGACGGGAGCCACAAACACCTTTAGGCCCGCGTATGTCGATGCAGGAAGAATACTTCTTCGCCTGCCCCTATTGCTGGCAGGAGATCTCCATGTTGCTCGATCCCAGTGTCGACGGCCAGACCTACATCGAGGACTGCGAAGTATGCTGCCGTCCGATCGAAATCACCTACCGTATCGAAAACGGCGATG
>JAUIKJ010000137.1 GCA_030430835.1 Candidatus Hydrogenedentota bacterium | reverse complement strand
CCAGCACGACGAGTTCCGGCTCGGGGATCAGTCCCGTATCGCCTATCGCATCGCGCCATTCTTCGTGGGCCTTGCGGTGGCGTTCGAGTTCCTTCGCGTAAACCGGGTCGTCCGCAATGTTGTTCAGTTCGTGCGGGTCGGCTTCCAGATCGTAGAGCTCTTCCATCGGCTTTGATGCGCGCGTGACCCAGTCCATTGCGGGCGGAAGCGCTCCCGTGGCGGCCAGTTGGCGCATCTCTTCCTTGATGGGGCTTTTCTCGGCGGTGTTGATGTATTGGTTCCACGGCATGTAGGGCATGTAATTGCGCACGTAGGTATAGCGCGCATCGCGCACATAGCGAATCATGTCGTAGCGCTCGTCCATCCGATCGCGTCCGCCAAAGACGAAGTCGCGCGGCGGCGCGGGCTTCGGACCGAGAACGGGCTGGCCCTGCATGTATCCCGGCACGGCAATACCCGCCAGCGCGAGCGTGGTGGGCGCAAGATCCACGGAGCTGACGAGGTCGTTGTCGACGGTGCCGGCGGCGCCCTGGCCCGGTTCGCGGTAGGCTGCCGGGATATGCACGATGAGCGGCACATGCGTACCGGACTGATAGACCCAGCGCTTACAGCGTGGCAGGCCCGCGCCATGGTCGGACCAGAAGATCACAATGGTGTCGTCGGCCAGGCCGTCTTCCGCCAACTGGTCCAGCAGGTCTTTCACCCAATAATCGAGTGCGGTGATGTTCTCGCGGTAAGCCGCCCAGTTCGCGCGCGTTGTGGCGGTGTTTGGGTGGAAGGGCGGGACGACCTGTTGATCCGGATCCTGTCGTTGCGCCGGGGAGAGACGCTGCGTGTTCTCCGCGTGCGTCTCCACCGCGGCGCGTGCCGCGCTCTCATGCGATCCCTTGAAGTTGAAGACTGCAAAGAAGGGCTGGTCAGGATCGGGCCGGTTGCGCCAATGCGCCTGTTTGTTGGACGCGTGCCACATCCCGGCGGGCCGCACAAAGTTGTAGTCTTGCTTGCTGTTGTTCGAGCAGTAATAGCCTGCGCCCTGGAGCAACTGCGGCAGGGTCTGGATGGTGTCGGGAAGCTTCGGCTCGATGGAGCGTGCGCTGCCCTCGCCACCGGCGCGCATGTGCATGGTACCCAGGGAATGCGCGTACATCCCGGTGATGATGCAGGATCGGTTCGGCGCGCATACGGGCGCGGTGGTGTAGGCGCGGGTGTAGCGCGTACCGTTGGCGGCGAGTGCGTCCAGCGTTGGGGTGACCGCGTTGGGATCGCCATAGCAGCCAAGGTGCGGGCCAATGTCCTCAGCCGAGATCCAGAGTAGGTTCGGGCGCTTGCGCGCGGCCCGCGCGGTACCCCAGGGCACGGCTGCCGCGAGGCCCGCGGCACCCGCGACATGCAAGAATTCCTTGCGTGTCCACATCAGATTTTCTCCGCGTTCAATGCGCCGCAACGCTTGGCCCAGGCGGACCACGCGTCCTTCATCGCCGCGACGCGTTCGGGATATTGCCCAGCGAGGTCGGTGAGTTCCGTACGGTCCGCTTCGAGGTCGTAGAGTTCCCAGGGGCCGTCGCCCTGGACCAGCTTCCACTTGCCCTGCCGCACGGCGCGGCTGTTACTGAATTGCCAGCAGAGGGTGTCGTGGCCCTCCCGCTCCTCGCCGCGAAACACCGGCAGGAGGCTCTTGCCTTCCACCGGCGGGATGGGCTTACCGTCGAAGGTCTCGGGGTAGTGCGCATCTGCCATTTCGATGAAGGTCGCCATGAAATCAATCAGGTGGCCGGGCTGGTGGGTGATCGTGTTGGGCGCGATGGTCTTCGGCCAGCGGGCAACCAGCGGCGTGGCGATGCCGCCTTCGTGGTCCCAGCGCTTGTATTTGCGGAAGGGCGTGTTCTGCGCCTGGGCCCAGGGCGGGTCGACGGTCCGGTAGGAATCTACGGGCCCGGGCGGCACGTCTGGCGTGGCATTGCGCAGTTCGGCGCAGCCGCCGTTGTCGGCGAGGAAGAGAATCAGCGTGTTCTCGGCCACGCCCATCGCGTCGAGCGTGTCGAGCAAGCGGCCGATGTTCTGGTCCATACGGTCGATCATCGCGGCATAGACCGCCATCTTCAGGTCCCACATATCGCGATCGCGGGCGTCTTCCCAAGAGAGTCCGTTCGGCTTCGTGGTCACGAGTTTTTCGGTGTCCCAGGCATCCCGGTTCTCCACATCGGTCCATGCGGCGACCTGGGGATCGCGCGGGGAAAGCGGCCACTTCGCGTCGACGATACCCATCTCGATCATGCGGGCATGCCGTTCCGCGCGCAGGGCGTCCCAGCCCTTGAGGTACTTGCCGCGGTACTTGGCAATGTCCTCTTCCGGTGCCTGCAGCGGGTAATGCGGCGCAGTGTAGGCGAGATAGAGCAGGAAGGGCTCGTCCCTGGGGTGCGCGTCGAGGTACGCAATCGCATGATCGGTAAAGGCGTCGGTGGCGTAGAAGTCCGGATCTTCGGGGGTGTAGGGCTGCATGATTTTGCCGTCTTCGGACCAGCGACGCGGGTAGTTCTTTTCGGCCGGGGCGGCCTCGCCATCGCGCTGTTCGCCGGGATTAAAGAAGTTGCAGCAGCCGTCGGCGAGTCCGTAGTAACGCTCGAAACCGCGGTCGGTCGGCAGTTCGGCCGAGTGCCACTTGCCCGCCATGTATGCCCGGTAACCCGCGGCGCCGAGCACCTCGGCGATGGTGGTGCAGTTCCTCATGATGACCGGGCCATTGTGCACGCCGCACTGCTGTGAGTAGAGCCCGGTAAGCAGGGAGGCACGTGTGGGCGAACATTTGGCGTTGTTGTAGAACTGCGTGAACCGCAGGCCTTCCGCCGCCATCCGGTCGAGGTTGGGTGTGGCGATCTCGCCACCGTAGCAGCCGATGTCGGAGAAGCCCATGTCGTCTGCCATGATCACCACGATATTCGGACGCGGCGCGGCCGTCTCATCCGCGAAGGCAAGGGCCGACAGGATTACCGCAAAGGCTAGAGTGAATACGCTGCCCTTAAGTCGAAAGCCTGCAGTCCCGTCATTCCCGCGCAGGCGGGAATGACCGCTATCCGGCCAGCATACACCTTCGTTTTTCATCCTACGGCGCTTCATCCGTCCCTCCCGTAAGAACGTTGACCGTGTGTTGCGCGACGCGGACGACGTACTTGTTTTCGCGATCCTTCAGTGCAGCGCGCAACTGCGGTAGCAGTGGGCGCGCCGATTCGCCGATCTCGTCCAGCATCAGCGTGGACTGATGGCGAATCCATTCGTGGGAACTCCTCAGCGCACGCGCGAGTGTTTCCAGTGCCTTGTCTTGGGCGTGGCCCATCCGGAAGAGCGCGCCGGCCGCCGCCACCCGCACCACCGCCTTGCCATCGCCCAGTGCGGCACCGGCCGCGGTCTTCGCGGTATCTCCGGGTGCCCCGAGATTGCCCAGGCCGATCACGGCCCAATAGCGCATGGAGGGATAGGGGCTACGCATGGCGGCCACGAGGGTGGCCACGTCGTCTCCCTCGGGTCGACCCGCGATCATCGCGAGATCTCGAAGCTTCACGAAGAAATTGGGGTCCGCCTGTTTGAGCGCCCGCGCAATATTGTAGCGGCCACCATGTTCCGCATCGAGGTCGAAGAGTTCGGCCTCGGGAATCAGGCCAAGGTCGTCCACGGCGAAGAACCAGCGCGCGTGTTCGGCGCGCAGCGCCGCGAGCGTGGACTGATGTGCGGGATCGTCCACCAGGTTGATCATTTCGTGGGGATCGTTCTCGGAATCGTAGAGCTCCTCGATCGCCTTATGGGGCGCCGTGAACCACGCGCAAGCCGAAGGCAACTTTCCTTGTGCCGCGAGGCGGCGCATCTCCTGCTGGATAGGGTGGCGTTCGCCGTAATTGAGGTATTGGTTATAGGGCAGCCAGGGCTGGTATTGCCGCACATAACGGAAGCGGCGGCCGCGAACGCTGCGGATGATGTCGTGCCGCTCGTCCATCCGATCACGCGCCGCGTAAACAAACGCCCGCGGCGCAGGCAGCGCGTTCCCGAGAAAGGGCTGGCCCTGAAGATGCCCCGGGATAGGCAGACCCGCCAGATGCAGTACGGTCGGGGCGAAATCGATGGAGGAACAGAGCCGGTTGTCCGTCGTGCCCGGAAGTCCCTGGCCCGCGGTACGGTAGGCCTCCGGAATGCGGACGATCACCGGCACCCGCGTGCCCGAATCCAGGCACCAGCGCTTGCAGCGGGGCACGCCGTCGCCGTGGTCGGACCAGAACATGACGATGGTGTTGTCCGCGAGACCGTCGTCCGCGAGCTGTTGCAGGAGATCGGCCACCCAATAATCCATAGCAGTGACCGTTTCCAGATAGCGCGCCCAGGTTTCGCGGACGCGCGGCGTGTCCGCGTGATAGGGCGGCGGCGTGATCTTCGCCGGGTCTTGACGCTGTGCGTCCGTCAGCATGGCGGTCCGCTTGGCATGCACCGTCGGCGAAACATGGTTCGCGCTCTCGTGGGTCACGGTCGCATTGAAAACCGCGAAGAAGGGCTGATCCGGATTCGGCCGGTTGCGCCAGTGCGCCTTGTTGCTCGAGTCGTCCCACACGCCGGGCGGCTTCACAAAATTGAAGTCTTCCTTCACGTTGTTCGTGCAGTAATACCCCGCATCGCGCAGATACTGCGGGAAACAACGGAGCGGCGGGGTAAGCGGGGGAATCTGCGAACGGTCCGCGCCCTCGCCCCCCGATCGCATCGGGTGCGACCCAATCGTCTGCGGGTACATCCCGGTGATGATGCAGGATCGATTCGGCGCGCAAACCGGGGCCGCCGTGAAAAAATGCGAGTAGCGCACCCCCTCCGTCGCAAGCCGATCAAGCGCGGGCGTAATCGCATTCGGATCACCATAACATCCGAGATGCGATCCGATGTCCTCCGTCGAGATCCAGAGCACATTCGGCGGCCGCTGTCCAGTCGCCGCGCGCGCCGACCGCCACGGCACCGTCGCCGCCAGCCCGGCCAGCCCGGCCAGCCCCGCCCGCTGCAGGAACTCTTTCCGCGTAATCATGACGCACCACTCCCGGGGATAAACAAACTGGGCGCACTATAGCAAGCACGCCCCATGCCGGCAACGCACCGGGCGCGACACTTCGCAGCGCTCCTAAGATACAGATTCATCCCCGCCACACAGCCCCCGGCCACGGCCCATCACACGCAAGTTGACTTCCCCCGCCCACCATTGCTATAGTTCCGCCCACGATCCGCGGGAAACACCCTTGTTTCCCGCGTTTTCAAACTCAAGACACTTTCGACGCCTTTTTCAGCGTCCCCATCGTCTAGCCTGGTCTAGGACACCGCCCTTTCACGGCGGCGACAGGGGTTCAAATCCCCTTGGGGACGCCATTTTTGTGTCTGATCGTCAGAGGCCGTGGGTATTGCCAGCCCGTATTATGGACCGCGGACGTAGCGCAGGATTGCGTCGATGGCGGTGCCGTTCGCGCTACCGGGGAGTGACGCAGGCGGCAAGGCGGGTGCCCGCTGCGCAGGCGCTTTCCGGGGCCTCGCTCCTAGTGCGCCGGGGTATCCGCGGGCACCACTGCGCAAAGCCCCTCGTAGTAACTTTCTTCGTCCATACCCAGGAGCCGGGCGCCATAGGCTTCGCAGATTTCTGGGGTCACGATGGGCCCGTAGTTGATGACGGGGGCCATGTAGGCGACGAAGAGCGGCAGCGCGGCTGGGTGGGCGGCGTAGCAGGGGCGTACATGGAGCCGGCAGGTTTTCTGCGCGTCGTCATCCACAATCACGGGTTCGGCAAACTGGTGCGGTGACAACCCGTCTTCCGTGTAGACGATCGTAGTGGGAAAACGTACGCAGAGATCGTCGGCGAGGAAGGCCTCGAGGTTGTCCTGGGTCAGGGGCCCGCCAAGCCGGATGTGCGCCCGTTCACACGCTTCCAGGGCGTGCGCCATCAGGCTTGCCTCAAGGGCCTCCACGGAGAAGGCTTCCGAGCCTTCTCCGCATTGACAGTCGCCGCCGCAATTACTCATAGCGGCTCTTGAACTCTTCCATGCGCTTCTGCCGCTCCGCCTTCTCTTCTGGATCCTGCTTGTTCAGGTACCAGCGGTGATTGTTGTGGTTGAGTACTTCCTCAATCTTTTCTTCCAGCGCATCGGCCGCTGCGATCTTGGTGGCATCTTCGGAGTCGCGGCCGTGCTCAATGAGTTCCTCCAGTTCGGGAAGGAACTCGCTGTAGAAATGCTTGGCCACTTCGTAGGTACCGTGCCAATGCGTGATGTCCGGCCCCATCATAGAGACGCCATGGCGCGCACGCCGGCCTTCGTGGTGCCAGAGCTCAAACCAGATCCAGTCGATCTTGTTGCCGAAGGCGACCGGCTTCATCAGGGGCTTGGCAAGCTCCATGAGTTCAAGGCCGGGCTCTGCAAACTTCTCGTGGTAGAGATCCAGCAGGCCGTCGTACTGCATGTAGAACGCGTCAACGTAGTCGATGTTGTGGCAGTTGAGGCAGACGTTTTTCATGTTCGCGCGGCGTTCCTGCCAGGGCACGTCCGCGCCGGGAAGGCCCATCTTCGCGTCGGAGACTTCCGGGCGAATCGAGACCGCGGGCCGGTTGTTCCAGCTGATACGCATGCCAACGTCGTGGGTCACGGGCTGGTCCTTGGTGGCGCTCATGTGGCAGGTCGCACAGGTCGGGGCGGCACTGTAGTCCTCGCCCACGATCCATTTGGGGCTGTCGAGGTTCATCTTGTCGATATTGGCACGGAAGGCGATCCCGTGTTTGGATTCGTTGTAGATCTCGATCTGCGGGTGGTCGGGACCCATGTGACACTTGCCGCAGTTCTCCGGCTGGCGCACCTGTTCAACCGAGAAGGCATGGCGGGAGTGGCAGGCGCTGCATGAACCTTCAGAACCATCGGGGTTGATGCGCCCGATACCGGTATTGGGCCAGGTCGCGGGATCAAGCTTGCCACCGGGAAGCACCTTCACTTCGGAGCCGTGGCATTGCCAGCAGCCACTGACCGCGGCCGCGGAAACGCCCATGGGGAACATGGGGGTGACAAAATCGCTGTTTCCTTCCACCACCTCTGCGAGCACATTGTCGAGTGAGCCAAGGATTCGCGCTGCCTTGGAGTGGTGGGATGCCGAGAATTCGGCAACTTCCTTCTCGTGACAGCGCGCGCAGTCGCGCGGGCTGACGATAATCGAAATGAGCTGACCGAAATGATCCATCGCGTCCACATCGTCCGGCTCGGCTTTGTGGCACTCGAAGCATCCGATGTTCCCGCGGAAGTGCTTGCTATCACCCCATTGCTCGTAGATGACGGGAC
>JAUIKJ010000136.1 GCA_030430835.1 Candidatus Hydrogenedentota bacterium | reverse complement strand
GCCGTAGGAGTGGGGCAACGAGAGGATTAAATCGAGGCAGGTCGCGTCGGCGCCACCATCGACGAGCGCCTGAACGGTATCCGCGAGGTCTCCTGTGCGGCCTGGCATGTTCTTGGAGACGCCGGCATCGCTTGGACAGATGGCAATGTTGGGGTCGGACCAGTACTCGGGGTACAGCGCCGCGCGACGGAAACTGCCCTGCAGGCTGTTGTCGTTCGCGTGCCAGTACTGCGTCGGCGGAAACAGTTCCCCCGGGACTCGTTGGCGCGCATTACTAGCTATTTGATTGACATCTATGTCACATTCAAGCAAGCTGTGCGCTTCAACGTGCGCGCGGCACAGCCATGTGCTGCCAGGAGGAACTGATGACCTATCGCCCTGCACCCATCGACACCGCGTCGGTGACCCTGCCCGATAGTCTGGATCGCCTGCTCGAGCAGTTGGCCGAGCACAACCACGATATCTGGGCGACGGGCCGCCTGGCCGATGGTTGGAGTTATGGCCCGGAACGCAACGACGCGACCAAGCAGCATCCGGGCCTCGTGGCCTACGCGGCGCTCTCCGAATCCGAGAAGGACTATGATCGCCGTGCCGCAATGGAGACGCTAAAGGCGGCGATCGCCCTCGGCTACCGCATCCTTCCCCCGGAGGCATAAAGCGCAAGATGAGCACGCGCGATGGTGCGCCCGGGATGACGGCGCCGCACGACCGGGAACTGCGCGACACACTGCGGCGCGCGCTGCACCAGCTGTTCCTGTGGTGGCGTGCCCGCACGCTGAGCCGGCAATTGCCGTGCCTGGCGATGAGTCGCGCCTTCGGTGCCTTGCGTTACCTGTTGTCTTCACAAGCCCGTGCCACCTTCGTCGGTATTCTGGTGTTCCTCATCGTGGTGATTGCGGGGTGGAAGGTGGGCGTGGCGCCGGTTTTTGAGGATCGTGATCCGGGACGTGGCGACGCGCGTGTTGATCTCGTCGAGCTAAACGCGCTTGATGAGATCTACTTCACGCTGCAGTTGGTGTCCTTTGATGGCAGTTGGATGAGCAACAAGGACTATGTGGGGGTGAACCGGAAGATCACGCCCACCTTAAACGTCGTACGCTTTCTTTTGCCGATCGCGGCCGTATTCTCCCTGCTACTTGTGTTCATGAGACGCGCCGGAGATGCCCTGCAACTTTGGTTGATGCCGCGGTGGCAGCACACCGTGGTCTGTGGGCTGGGTGAGGCGGGATACGCCTTCGTTTCGCATTGGATGGAGTCCGGCGGTTTCTGGCGGCACGGTCCCTTGCTGGTGATTGAATGCGACCGGAACAATCCGCATATCGACGCATGCCGCATGCGCGGGATTCCGGTGATCGAGGGCGACTCCACGAGCGTGCGCGTGTTGCGCAAGGCGCGGGTACACCGTGCGCGCCGCATCGTGAGCCTGTTGCCGAACGACGGCGCCGACATCGAGATGGCCCTGTGCCTGCAAGCCTATATCGACCACCACTGGAGCGCCCGCATGCGCCGTTTTATGTGGTATTGGCTGGGCCTTGCGTGGATACAGAACTTCGCCGGGGTGGCGCCGGCAACCCCGGTGGTGATTGCGCAGATCGACTCCCCGCTGTTGGCGCGCCGGCTGGAGTACTACGACAAGATCGCGCGCATGTCGCACCTTGATGTGCGCTTTCACAACATCTACAAGGTGATGGCAATCCGGATGCTGCTGCAACATCCGCCGGAATACTTTGCGGATCTCTTCAACGTGCCGCAGCCACATTTCGTCATCTACGGCTTTGGCCATCTCGGGCAACAGGTGATGATTGAGGCCATTCGCCTCTGCCAGTACCGGAACGGGAACCCGCCGAAGTTCACGATCGTGGACGAGGACGAGGCAAAGGTTAACCATTTCCTAAGCACCGAGTTTCCCGGCATGACGCCGGGGGGCTGTGCGGACACGGCGCGCGTGGCCGATATCGATGTGATCGGGCACTACTTCAAGACCCCGAGCGTGACCCGGGCCGAAGCCGATAAGGTCTTAGGGGACGACGCGACGCCGACCCAGCACGTGGTGTGCTTCGACGACGACGAGTTTGCGTTGACCTTTGCGCTGAGCCTGCAGGCGCAACTGCATGATCGGGCGTGGCGCAACGCGCCGATCTTCGTGCGCGCGAGCAAGAGCCGGGGGATGGCGACCCTGCTGGACTCGAAGCGCGGCGGGGCACGGATCCCGGACAGTATTTTTGCCTTTGGCATGGTGGACGAGGCGGCGTCGCCGGAGAGCCTCGACAATGCGTACATCGAATGTCTGGCGAAGGCCATTCATCATTGCGGCTACTTGCATGGCAGCAATGGCCAGTCGGTGCCGGCGAACATGCTATGGCACAAGTTGTCCGACGTGTTCCGGCGAACGAACCGGCACGCGGCGATGCACCTCGACGTCAAATTGCGGGCGGTTGGTCTGCGCCGGGTACAGGCCAATGATCGTCCGCCCTGTAAATTTGAACCCGCGCAAACGAAGGTGCTGGTGCGTCTGGAGCACCAGCGCTTCTGCGCGTCGCGGCTGGCGTCGGGGTGGCGAATGGAGGCGCAGTCGGTGCCCGCGGCGGATTCCTACATACGCCACGATCCCTCCCGGCGCCACGACAAGATCGATGCCTACCGTGATACGCGGCATCTTGCGGACAACGAAGCCCACATCGAATACCTGCCGTTTATCCTGGGGGCGGATGCCAGCGCGATTGCGGGCACCGCGAAAGACCCGGCGCGGGTGGAGATGATTCAGGATGTGGTTGCCCCCTTCGAAGGGGCGCGGGGCTTTCGTTGTCTTCCAGAGTTCCACATCGCGGTGGTGCAGTGCTCGGTGGATTTCCAGATCGTTCGATACCCCGAGATCGATCCCGCGGCCTATGCTCCAGTCATCGCGCGTTTGCTGGCGGACGCCGCGGACAAGGCGGTGACGATTCATACCCCCGGGGTCTATTTCGCGGAACAGCAGTTCTGCCAGGCGCTGCACGGCGAACTGCTCAAGGCACGGCCGCGGTATCCGCGCAGTTTCTTTCAGGCGGCCGAGCGCGACACGATCAGCATCACCCTGCCGATGCCCTATGCCCATATTGAGTATCGGATTGACGGTGCCATCAAGGGGGCAATGATCGACGATCGCGCGCGCGACCAGATGCGGGGAGATTGGAAGCGTTGGATACAAGATGCCGTGGCGCGTGAGGATGTCCGTTACCTGGAGATGCCCCTGACCCACGGGACCTTCGCGCGCCTCGCGGATTCCGAGGTCGAGGCCGCGCAGTTTCAGAGCGCCTGGGGCTATCTCTATGCGCGGTGCGATGCGCTGGTGATCCTCTATGTGGAGGGCGAGACCGACCGATTGCAGGGGCTGGAACGGCCCGTGGTCTTGCGGCGGCGGCCCCCGTATCCCGTAGCGCCGCCGTACCGGCTTGCTTCCCCCGTGCCGGAAAGCCTGCAGGCGGGCTGGTATTTCCCTCCGGTCAGCGACGGGCCACGGCGCTTCTGGCCGATCTGTCTGGAGGCGCCCGATTCTCCTCGCACAACCGAATGAAATCTGCTAATCTAAGGAATAGCTGGTTCGGCTATGGGAGCAACGGGGAGGGGTAGCCTATGTTAAAGGGAACGGCAACGGCGTGTCCGAATCATCCGGGTGTCGAAGCGACGGTTCGCTGCAAACAGTGCAGCAAGGGGATTTGCAAGGCTTGCGTGGTGCCGGGGGCGACGGGTGTGTTCTGCTCGGAGGTATGCCGGGACAAGCACGCGCTCTTCTACCAGCGCGCGCAGGAGATGGATGGCAAGTCGCGGTCGACCGCCCTGTTGCAGGCGCGCAAGTTTCTCACCACGTTGATCGTCATCGCGGGCGTTCTGTTCGCCTTGGGCTTCGTGGCGACCATGGTATTCATTCCCGTCTTGACGCCGATCGTCGAGACGGTTCGCGGCATCATCGGAATCTAGGAGGGGAATCATGGATCTCAGTGGATTGAAGTGGCCTTTGATCATCGTGGTGGTGGGCTTTGTGGGTTGGCTGGGCACGTCCGGGGGCATCAACTGGATGGTGAGCAATGCGACCAAGGCGCAGGTGGGCGTGGATGCGGAACGCGACGCGTTGGATGAGGCGACGCTGACGAAGGTCGGCGGCTACCTCATGCTGCTGTGGAAGTACGAGCAGGCCAAGGACGTGATGGAGACGTCGATCATGCGTTATGGTCCGGAGGCCAAGAACTACTACTACAACTACTACCGGCTTGTGCGTTGTTATGAACGTCTGAAAGACTACCAGAAGGCCTACAACATCAACCAGGAACTGATCGCGATGCAGGCGTGGGAGTATGATTCCCGCGTGCCCGAAATGGACAATCTGGCGTTGACGGGTGAAAAGCTGAAGGGAGTACACGAACTGCAGTGAAACGACACACCAAGCCGCATCGTCGCAAGGACGCGGACGCGGTCAACACCGGCTGTGTAATCGGCCGGATACCGGTATTGGAATGCTTGCGCGCGGGCAAACGGCCCGCGCGCCGGCTTTTTGTGCGTGCGGGGGCGCAGGATATGGAAGACATCCACGCCGCCGCCGGAAGAACGCCCATCGAGGCGTGCGACGCGGGCACGCTGGATCGCAAGTCCGGTGGTCAGATGCACCAGGGCGTCGTGTTGGATGCGGGCCCATTGCCACTGCTGCGCCTCAAGGCGTGGCTTGATCGCAAGGCGGGGCAACCGGCATTGCTTTGTGTGCTGGACTGCATCCAGGACCCGCACAATTTTGGTGCGATTGCGCGGTCGGCGGCGGCCTGTGGCGCGGATGGCCTGATGTTCGGGAAAGATCGATCGGCACCCTTGTCCCCGACGGCGGCCAAATCGGCGGCCGGCGGACTCGAGTACATCGATCTGGTGCAGGAGACGAACCTGCCGCGCGCGTTGGAGCAACTGAAGGAAGCCGGCTACTGGATTGCCGGGCTCGACGAGCGGGGCAGCGATACGGTGTGGGATGTGGACCTGACGGGTCCGCGCGCATTGGTGATCGGCAACGAGGGGGAGGGCTTGCGGCGGCTCATGCGTGAGCGCTGCGACTGGCTCGTACGGATTCCTACGAGCGGCCCGATCCAAAGCCTGAACGCATCGGTCAGCGCAGGCATCGTGCTGGCGGAATGTCTCCGCCAACGACGTGAGACTAGTCCATGACTGGCGGCGTGTTCGCTTCGCGTTCGCGCAACTTCTTGGCGTAGTAGGTGATGACCCGGCGCAGGAGTTCGTCGCGCTTGATACCTTCCACCTCTGCCTTCCAGCGGAGGAAGGCTGCCACTGAACGCGGCAAGGTAACCGTCATTTTGACCAGATCGGTGGGATTGGTTTCGCCGAGATGCGGATCGTACTTACCGGTATCGCCGCCGCTGTCGCCCCGGTTGGATGAGGATTTCAATCTTGGTGACATTGGTATCTCCGTTTGTGCCGGGGAAGGCACGCGCCATGCACCCTTTCCAAGTGCAATTATACACATTTGTTCATCTTGCGCAAAACGAATTCACACTATTCATTGTTGCGACAAGAAGTGTAAAGTCATGGGTGGTGTGAAGTGATCCTACCGCGATGTCGTTTCATTGCGCTAGGGCAAGGAGTAAAGCATTGAAAATATTGGGGATCGGTGGCTACTCCCACGACTCCGCCGCGGCGCTGGTGGTCGATGGTGCGGTGGTTGCCGCGGTCGCCGAGGAACGGCTCAGCCGGGTCAAGCACCAGGGGGGTATTCCCCGCCTTGCGGTGGCATGGTGCCTGGCGCAGGCGGGGCTGCGCCAGGATGAGCTGGACCATGTGGGGGGCTACATGCAGCCGGGGCGGCGCGTGCGCCGTCGCCTTGCCTACCGGGCACGTACCTTTCCGCGCCATCCGATCTACGCCACGGCCTTTGCTGGCTACGAGATACTGCATAACCGGCGCACGCGGCGAGTGCCTTTCTCGCAAGCCCTTTCGAGCGCGCTGCCTTGTTGACGGTGGATTATGTCGGTGAATTTGCGTCGACCTGGGCGGGCGTGGGTGAGGGCAGCACGATTCGTCCATGGCGCGCGTGGAACTATCCGCATTCGCTGGGGGTGTTTTATTCGGCCATCACGGACTACCTCGGTTTCCTGCGTGCGAGTGACGAGTACAAAGTGATGGGGCTGGCGTCCTACGGCGAGCCTGCGTACTACGAGGAACTGAAGTCGCTGCTGCATCTGGAGCGGGACGGTGGCTATGCCTTCGACCTTTCCTGGGTACAGTGGGACACAGCACCGGGATCGCGGCGTGGCTACTTTGGAAAGAAATTCATCGAGCGCTTCGGTCCACCGCGTGCCAAGGGTGCCCCGCTGGAACCCCGGCATCAGGACCTGGCCGCCTCCGCGCAGAAGATTCTGGAAGAGGCGGTGTTGCACTTGGCGCGCGCCCTACACCGTGAGAGCGGGTGTACGAAACTGTGTCTTGCCGGGGGCGTGGCGCTGAACTGCGCGATGAACGGGCGGTTGCTGCGCGAAGGCCCCTTCGAGGATATCTGGGTGCAGCCGGCGTCGGGCGACGACGGTATCGCCATCGGTGCGGCGCTGCAACTGCATCACCGCTTTTCGGACGCGCCGCGTCACTGGCAGATGGAGCAGGCCTACCTCGGTCCGGCCCATGATGATGCGGCGATTCGGGCCTGCCTCGATCGGATGGGGGTGGCCTACACAACCCCGCCGGACCTCGAAGCGCGCACTGCGGCGCTGATCGCTGAGGGAAAGATTGTGGGGTGGTACCAGGGACGCATGGAGTTTGGTCCGCGCGCACTGGGCGCGCGGAGCATCCTGGCGGATCCCACGCGTCCGGAAATGAAGGACCGGCTGAATGCGCGCGTGAAATACCGGGAAGAGTTTCGTCCCTTTGCGCCGAGCGTGCTGGCGGAGCGCGCGGGCGACTATTTCGAGGGGTGCGTGGAATCGCCGTATATGCTCTTCGTGTATCCCGTGAAGCCCGGGGCGCAGGCATTGCTTCCGGCCATCACCCACGTGGACGGCACGGCGCGTGTCCAGACCGTGACGCGTGCATCACATGCCCGGTTCTACCGGGTGATCGAAGCCTTTGAACAATTGCGTGGCGTGCCGGTTGTTGTGAACACCAGCTTCAACGTGATGGGCGAACCCATCGTGAACACGCCCGAAGACGCCCTGCGTTGTTTTCAGGGATGCGGTATGGACGCGCTGGTTGTTGGTGATCACGTCGTGGTGAAGTAAGACGCGCGCAGGCGGGCCTCAGTTTCCGGCGAGGTTGAGGGCGTGTCCGATTGGGTAGTGTTCACCAATGGGGAGGGGGAGCTTGCCACCCGGACGTTCGTCACCGAAGAGCACGCTGACCACGGCTTCCAGATTCAGGTTGCCGGGGCCATTCGCCGCGATGAGCACATCGGCCGCCGTGAAGGACGCAAGGTCGGCCGGGGTGCCGAGGCCGACGATGATGGTGGGCTTGTCGAGGGCGAGAAGCTGTTCTACGAGGGCCCGTTGTTCCGGGGATTGCAGGGCGAGCAGGACGCCGATGATCAGTA
>JAUIKJ010000135.1 GCA_030430835.1 Candidatus Hydrogenedentota bacterium | reverse complement strand
CCGAAGAGCCACATGAATACAATGACGACCGGGGTGACGCCCCAGGCGATGCCCAGGCCGTAGGCGCCGAATTTCACAATGTTCCCGAAAAGTATCTCCGCCCCCATGATGACCAGGCCGGTCTTGATATAGAACTCGGTGCGCACCGCCGGCTTGATCCATTCCGGCGTACCGATCCCGTTCGAGATAATGAGCCCGAGGAGCAGTGCCCAGAAGGCATAGGAGATTCCCCAGGCCTTCACGGCCTTCTCCCCCGCGAGCACATAGGCAAGCGCAGCCAGGGCCGCGATCAGGAGAAAGCCACACACAAAACGGACGGTGGTGCCCGGCTTGACGAAGGCGTTCCCCACGGCAAAGATTGCTGCAAGGGCGGCGAATAACACGGCCAAAGGAAGTAACACGCCTAGCGAGAACGTGTCGCCGAAGGCGCCCCAGGTCCATCCGGGCAATTTGGGAACCGCCGTGACCAACCCCGTGAAGACGCTCGCGAGCAGCAGCGCGCCCAGCCACACCGCCCACCAGTCCTCCTGTTTATACAGGTCCGACCAGGACCACTTCGCCGGTACGATCTCAGTATTCTCGGTCATGTCTCAGCCCTCACCCAGTTGCGAGAGGAAGTGAATGTAGGTCTCGATCCCGTTGAAGAAATTTGGCAGGTATTGCCGCTCGTTCGGGCCATGAATCCCATCGTCCGGCAGGGCGAATCCAAGCATGATCGTGTCCACGCCGAGGATGGTCTGCAACATGCCGACCACGGGGACACTGCCGCCTTCGCGTGTGAAGAGCGGCGGCTTGCCGAAGACGGTTTCGATGGCGGTCGCGGCCGCCTGCATGTACGGCGACTTTCGGTTCATGGTCGAACCGGGGCCCCACGAATGTTCGTGCAGTTCCCAGTCGACGCCCGCGGGCATGTGATCGCTGAGGTACTGCCGCAACTGCTGCTCGATTTCCTGCGGATCCTGATCGGCCACAAGGCGCGCCGAAATCTTCGCGTGCGCCTTGGCCGGGAGCACGGTCTTCGCGCCTTCCCCGGTGAAACCGCCCCAGATGCCGTTCGCCTCCAGGGTCGGCCGCGCGCCGATGCGCTCCGCCGTGGTGTAGCCCGCTTCACCGAAGAGCGCCTTCGCCCCCGCCATCTCCAGCCATTCGCCATCGGGGAAGGCCGCCTGCGCCACGATGTCCCGCTCCTCGTCGTCGAGTCCACGCACCTTGTCGTAGAAGCCGGGCAGGGTCACGCGGCCCTCGGCATCGTGCATGCCGGCGATGAGATTGCTCAGCACGTGGATGGGGTTCAGCACCGACCCGCCGAAGCGGCCGCTGTGCAGGTCTTTCTTCGCGGTCTGGACCTTGAGCTCAAAGTAGGCGAGCCCGCGAAGCGAGTAGGTAATGCCCGGTGCCGTGGGCGAGTGGACGCCCGCGTCGCAGTTGAGCACGAAGTCGCAGGCGAGCTTCTCCTTGTTGGCTTCGATGAAGCCGGCGAGGTGCGGCGAACCGATCTCCTCCTCGCCCTCGAGCATGTACTTGAGGTTGATGGGCAGATCACCCGCCTGCACCAGCGCTTCGACCGCCTTCAACTGCGCGAAGAACTGGCCCTTCATGTCGGAAGCGCCGCGCGCGTAGATGTAGTCGCCCCGCACCTCCCCGCCAAAGGGATCCGACTCCCACTCGTCCAGCGGATCCACGGGCTGCACGTCGTAGTGCCCGTAGACCAGGGCCGTCGGCGCGCCGGGCTTGTTGAGCGATTCGCCGTAGACCACCGGATGGCCGCCGGTCGGCATCACCTCTACCGCGTCCATCCCGAGGTGCTTCAGTTCCGCGGCGATCCAGTCGGCCGCCCGTTTCATGTCGGGTTGATGCTCCGACAGGGTCGAAATGCTCGGGATGGCCAACAACTCCCGAAACTGGGCAAGATTCGCGTCCCGCTGCTTCCGGGCGAATGTCAGCGCCGTGTCGCGTGTACTCATGGGTAGCGTCCTTTTCGGGTCTGCGCCCGCTGGTGATGTAAATGCATCTCTCCCCTGCGAATGCCAAGCCGGGGAAGCGCTTATCCTACTGTGCCGGTGCCGTAGCTGCAAGGGCGCGCGCTGCAGTCGCTACAAACTTCGGGTACAATGTTCGAACCTGTAGCCGGAAATGGTGTCCTAGATCATGAAGACCTCGAAGGAACATAGCGCACCCGCGGACCTCGCGGGGATGGTCCCCGGCGAGGGTGCGGCCGTTGCCGCGGCCTTTCAGGCGGGCGACCGGGCGGTGTTCGATCAGGTCGTACGCGATTACAAGGACCGGGTGTACAACGTGATCTACCGTCTCGTCGGCAACCATGAAGATGCGCTCGACCTCGCGCAGGAGACCTTTATCCGCGCGTGGCGTGGGGCCGACAAGTTTCAGGGCCATGCCCAGGTCTACACCTGGCTCTACAGTATCGCCGCGAACCTGGCGAAGAACCGCCTGCGCGACCGCGGGCGCAAGGGGCGCAATCAGGGCCGCTCGCTCGAAGCCCTGCACGAAGCGGCTCCGGGAGCGCTGCCTGCCGCGGCCGAAGTCAACCCGCGCGATGCGGCCAGCGCCAGCGAGCTGCGAGACGCCTTGGATGTCTGCCTCGAGGCCTTGCCGGACATCTACCGTTTGGCCTTCGTGCTCCGCACCTTCGACGGTCTCAGTTATGACGACATCGCCCAGGCCGCCGGTTGCCCGCGCGGCACGATCAAATCGCGCCTGAACCAGGCCCGGAAGCGTCTGCATGAATGCCTTTCCGGGCGCGGGGTGATCTGAGCATGGGACGCAAGGACAAGATCCGCGAAGAGTTTTCCGCGCTCATCGATGGCGAACTCGATCCGGAAACGCGTGCCACAATCGAGGAAGAGTTCGGCCGAACTGCTGCGCGAACTGGATCAGCACAAGAAGGTCTCGGACCTCTACGGCGCATTGCCGCGAGTAGCGGCGCCGGAGGACTTCGAGGCGCGCCTCGCCGCGCGCATGGCGCCGAAGGTGCTGCCCTTCTGGCAGCGCGATGCCGTGCGCACCTGGGCGCCCATTCTCGCCGCGGCGAGCGTGGTGCTGGTATCGGGCACCTTCTGGTGGATCGGAAAGGACGCCCGCGAAACGGGTGTCCGGATGACGACGGCGGCCTTGGACGAGGCCGCCCAGAGCGGCATGGCGGAACGACGCGATCTCGATGGCACTACGGCTATTGTGCCCGAGGCGAGCGAACAGACCTTTTTCTCGGACCACGTTGAAACCGGCGTCGCGGAAGTGCAGCCAAGCGCATACGAGGCGGCAGCCGGTAGCGCCCCGGCAGGCGATAGTAACATGCCGGAATTCGAAGTGATGGCGGAGTCCGCTCCCCCACCACCACCGCCTGCGACGGATACGCCCGCGCCCGCGATGGCGAAGCGCATGGTTGCAGAGGCCCCGGCGGCGAAGCCGTCGCCCGCGCCGAAACCGGCGGCGCCTGTCGAATCGATCGCCTTGACCGTTCGACCGGAAGCGCCCGCACCCATGCCGGAGCCGAAGAACGAAACGTGGCTGGGGCGGAGTCTTGCGGATGGCGCTGCGGCCGTGCAGATGGAACGCACAAGCGAAGACGTATCGCTGGAAGCGGATGCGTTACAAGTGGAGCGCGATGCGGTGCGTGCGGCCTTCAAGCCGGACGGCGAATTCACGTTGACGGACGGCACATGGATGGAGGCCGGTTACGAAGGCCAGAGCACCGTGCCGTGGGAAGCGCGTGCGCGCCAGAAGGGCAGCGACGCGGAACTGCCGACAATCCTGATTGAACATCCCGTCGTCTTTGAACTCAACGGGAAGTGGTACCGCTACACCCCGCCTTCGGATACACGCTAATCAGGGCCCGTCACCCTCGGTCATTGTAATTTTCGCGAGGGTCTTGTTCAGCAGTTTCTCGGCGTTCGGGTGTCCCATGTCATGGGCGATGCGCAAGAGGACCTGCGCTTCGTGCAGCTTTTCGGTCTTGTAGAAACAGAAGCCCAGCCCATAGAAAACATCCCGATAGGTCGGCTGCCGTGAGAGGATCTCTTCATACTGGGTGATGGCTTCGTCGAATTTTTCTTCCCGTACGAGTTCTACCGCGCGCTGCGACTTGGGGTCGCGGGTCGGCGCCACCTTGGGCGCGTGGAAGATGGTGGTTGCGGCGCGCGGCGAATCGGGGGCCACCGCGATGGTGTGCAGGGTGACACGGCTCCCGCAGTTGTTGCAGGTGATGAAGTCTTCCGCGCCCGTTCGCGCCACGGTCCAGTGCGCGCCGCACTTGCAGCGTACCTCCACATCCTCATCCGAGAAATCCAGGTCCATGGGACGCCTCCTTTCGAAGGGCCATTCCGGTACCGCACCCTTCACCCAGTGTACGCCTAAGCCGGACGATTCACAATACCGCTAACCGAAAACCGGCCGCTCGAAGAGTTGGCCGCAATAGATGCACTTGTGGTGCTTGGAATTGCAGACGCGCTTGCAACTCGGGCAGGTCACCGCGTGGGTTGTCATCTTGCCGTCGGCGATACCGTCGCGCATATCGACTTCCTGCGCCTTCGCCTCGATATCGGCATCGCTCATGTTCAGCCGCGTGCAGAGCAGTTCCCACATCGCCTGGTTCAGCAGGGCCAGCCGCTCCACCTGATGCCGCAGTTCACGCACCTCCAGGTTTCCCCCGCCCCCCACCGATCCGCCGAGCGCCTCCGCTGCCTTGGTGCTCAGGTTTTCGGCGGCATCGTTCGCCGCAAGACCGCCCATGCCGGCCATCCACAACATATTCATGCTTGAATCCTCCTCGTAATCCCTACAGGTATCCCAGGGCCTTCAGGGACTCCCGGTGCGCTTCGTCGTCAATCGTCTCGTTCTGAACGCCATGGGCGATGGATGCGAGCGATTGCTTCCAGGCCGCGGCAAGATCCGCGTAGCGCGCCACCTCCGCCACACGCGCGTCGGCCAGGTTGTTCTGTTCCTTCAAATCCTCGCGCAGGTCGTAGAGTTCATAGCGTTCGAGCGGCATGCGAAACTGCCCCCCGGGGATTCCTGCAGCCTTGAACTCCTCTACGACCTGCACCGGGATGACATTGTTCTGATAGCGCTGTGGATTCCAGATGAAGCGTTGGTCCCCGTCGCGCACGATGAGGATTTTGCCTTCGGAGTATTCGGAGATCAGCGGCGGCCCGGGCGGCACATCCCCGGCAAGCAGCGGCGTCAGCGAGGTACCCATGAAGCGGTCCGGTGCCGGCTGCCCGAGCAGGTCCATCAGCGTCGGGGCGATGTCGATGGATCGCACCGGCCGCGACACCAGGCGCTGCGCCGGGACCATACCCGGTCCCCAAAGCACCAGCGGCACGCGATAGACACCGTTGTAAGGCGATCCCCAGTGGAGACCATAGTTGTGATGATCGTAGAGTTCGGTGCCATGGTCCGCGGAAACGGCCACGAGTGTGTGGTCCAGCATCCCGGCCGTCGAGAGGTGCTGCAGAATCTGATCGATACAGTCGTCGGTGCGGCGAATCTCAGCGTCGTAGAGGTCGATGATGTCCCGAAGCGCGCCACCTTGCAGGCTTCGCTGCTCATAGCTGATCTGATACTGGTAGTTGATGCTTCCGCATTCCAGTTGCGGCTCGGGCGAGAAAAGTGCGCCGTACGCCGGATCCGGACGCCACGGCAGGTGCGGCCCGTAGAAGTGAATCCAGCCGAAAAACGGTGCATCGGCGTTGACGCATTCCTTGTCAAACCATTCGAGAAAGCGCGATGTGAGTTGCCCGTCGTCGAGATGGCGACCGCCGTCGACCGTCGAAAAGCCCTCCCAGCGCTGCTTCTCGGCGAAGCCGAGAAACGCACCGCAATGGAAGCCCGCATCATCCAGCGACGTGCCGAGGGTCGGCGTCCCCGCCGCCATCAGGGTCTCGTTGTTCTTCACCCCATGCAGTTGCACCGGCATTGCGGTCATGATCGATGCAAGCGAGGGCCAGGTCAGACCATATTGCACATTGACCTGATCGAAGAGCATGCCTTCGCGGGCCAACTGATCGATACGCGGCGTGGTGCTACGCTCATAGCCGCAGCAGCCCGTGTGATCCGCGCGCAGGGTGTCCACGGTAATCAGCAGAAGATTCCGCCGTTTGTGGGGAATCGGCGGGGAAAGCGCGGATGCCGTGCCCCCTGCGGCGCTGAGTAGCAGGCCCGAGGCTGCGGCACGCTGGAGAAATCTACGTCGGGATGGAAAGTCAGACATCTGGGACTCCGTCGATCGGCTGCGTTTCACGCGAAGCCCCTTTTATCGCAGCCCCGCGTGTGTCCGAGTGTACCCCGAGTTCTGCGCGAAGGCCAATCCCGAACCGCGAGGACGACATTGAACCGCACGCGGCGTTAATATAACTACATGTCTCGAACCACGAAGCTCGACGCGCTCCTCGCGGAAGTCCGCGCTTGTACGCTGTGCGCGGAACACCTCCCCCTCGGTCCGCGGCCGGTGCTTCGTGCGAAGCGCAGTGCGCGCATCCTCATCATCGGTCAGGCCCCCGGCACCAAGGTCCACGCCACGGGCATCCCCTGGGACGACCCCAGCGGCGACCGGCTCCGCGAATGGATGGGTGTCAACCGTGAGACCTTCTACGACGAATCACGCATCGCGATCATCCCGATGGGCTTCTGCTACCCCGGGCGCCTCCCGCGTGGCGGCGACGCGCCCCCGCGTCCGGAATGCGCACCGGCCTGGCATGCGCGCCTGCTGAAGGAGTTGCCGAAGATTGAACTCACGCTCCTCTTCGGCCAATACGCCCTCGCCCATTACCTCGGCGACCGCGCCCACAAGCGCCTCATGGACACCGTGCAGCATTGGCGGGACTACGCCCCGGAATTCATGCCCATGCCCCACCCCTCGCCACGGAACCGGCTGTTACTCAGGAAGAACCCGTGGGTCGAGGCGGAGCTGGTGCCGGAATTGCGGCGGCGGGTGTGCGAACTTCTCTGATCAATTTGGGCCGACGGCGACCAACACGACAAGGCCCGGGCAACGAGCCGTGTTCGGCAAGGCATCAAAGTAGATCGCGCTTTAGATCGCATCTCTGGATTCCCGCCTGCGCGGGAATGACAAGATCAGGGGCGCGTCATGATTTTCGAAGCGTCTTAAGAACATCGAGTCGGGTAGGCTGGCCCGTATACAACGCGGACTCACCCTACGTTCCACAACTGAGTTGTGGAACGCAATTGTAGCGCGAAGTTGCACTTCGCGACCGTTGTGGCTTGCGCCCCCAACGCGACATCCCCCGCCCCTATCGGGGCACCCCCTTCCGTAAGGGGGAAAGAACGAAACCGGCTCGTGGGGATACTCGCCCTCCCAGATCGCGTTATACTCCCGCCATGCGCACACTCAAACGAATTGCTCTCGCCTCTCTCGCCGTGGCCGTGGTCATTGGCGGCTATGTCTTCTACACGCTCTGGCGGCACGAGGTCTTCGTCGCGCCGACCTATGACGCGACCGCGCCCACGGTGCCGGACCTGCCGAACACGCCGCGGGTGCTGGTGTTCTCGAAGACCAACTCCTTCCGGCATGTGGACGGTATC
>JAUIKJ010000134.1 GCA_030430835.1 Candidatus Hydrogenedentota bacterium | reverse complement strand
GGCGAACATGATCGTGGCACACCATCCCGTAATTTGGGATCCCCTCAAGCGCTTGCGTACGGACGACCCCCACACCCGTCTTTGCCTCGATATCGCGAATGCGGGCATGGCCTGCTTCGCGGCCCATACCAATCTCGACGTGGTTCCGGGGGGGGTCAACAGCGTACTGGCCGACCTCCTGGGACTGACCCGTCGCTCGGTGCTGTTTCCCGCGCCCCATGCCCGGCAGCTGAAGCTCGTCACTTTCGTTCCCGAAACGCACCTTGCTCCCCTGCGGACGGCGTTGGCAGACGCGGGGGCCGGTGTCATCGGCGACTATCGTGTCTGCAGTTTCAACATTCGGGGCACGGGCACCTTTGTCCCGGGCGATGCTACCGCCCCCTTCTCGGGCCAACGCGGCGTGCTAAACGCGGAAGACGAGATCCGGCTCGAGATGGTTGTGGCCCAAGCGCGGTTGGCACCGGTGTTGTCGGCCCTGCTCCAGAAGCATCCCTACGAAGAACCGGCCTACGACCTGTACCCCCTCGAGAACACGGACGGGGAGATCGGCCTGGGGCTGCGTGGGGAACTGCCGGAGGCGGCTCCCCTCGAAGACTTCGCACGCCAGACGGCGGCCGCACTCGCCGTGCCGCAACTGCGGGTGGTGGGCGACACATCGCGTTTGGTGCGGAAGGTTGGCGTGCTGGGTGGATCCGGTGGTGGCGAGGTCAACAAATTACCGGCCGACATCGACGTCTATGTGACGGGCGACCTGAAGTACCACGATGCGGCCGATGCGGCGACACGGGGCATCGCGGTAATCGACGCGGGCCACGCGGGCACCGAGAAAGCCATCGCCGGCACCATTGCCAATTACCTCAAGCAACAGTTCAAGGGCCTCAAGACCAGCGTCTACACCGAGCCCGAACGGTTCCAGCATTTCGGACCGGGGGAGTAGCATGTCCAATTCACCCAACCTCACGGCGCGCACCTGGCTCAGCGCCATCTTCGTGTCCGTCACCGGGATATTCATCTTCATGTACGTGGTGGTCTCGAGTGCGCTGTCTTCGGACCAGCGCTATTTCACGCTTGACGCGCCCGGAGAAGCGACCTTCTCGTTTCGGGATACCGGCGACTACTACCTCTTTCATGAGTTCCAGCGGACGCCGGACAGCCAGGGCATGCTGCGCCCGCCGGGCGTGGGCGCGCTGAAGGTACAGATCGTGAACGATGCCGCGCGCGCGACGGTGCCACTCACTCCGGACACCAGCGGCCGCTACGTGATTTACCGCACAGTCGGGGAGTCGCTCTACGCCTTCACGATCGACACGCCGGGAAACTACCGCGTGACGGCGTTGCACCCGGACGGCAGCGATGCACCGCATACCCTGACCATTGGCCGCACGCAGGGCCAACAGGTTTTCGTATCGCTGCGTCTCGGCTTCGCGGTCCTGCTGGGCACCAGCATTTTCGTTGTCCTGATTCTTTATTTCGGCGCACGCCGCCGCAGCTAGGCACGAAGGCAATTCCGTGGCGAAAAAACTGAACATACTTTTCATGGCCTCCGAGTTGTCTCCGCTGGTGATCACGGGGGGGCTGGCCGATGTCGCCGGCGCGCTGCCGGCGGCCCTGGCGAAGCGGGGCCACGACGTGCGCATCGTGATGCCGTGCTACGCACGGGTACCGCGCGAGTTCTGGGGCGAAGCGAAGTTTGTCTGCGAGGCCACCCTGGGTGGACGGCGGGTCCATGGACAACTGCGGGAATCCCGAACACCCGGTTCACATCTGCCGCTGTATCTCGTCGAGCATGACGGCTACTTCGGGCGGGACGGGCTGTATGACGACGGCGCGAAAGAGTATGCGGACAACGCGGAGCGGTTTTGTTTTTACGTGCTCGCGGCCTTCCACGGCATCGCGCAGACGGGATGGAAGCCGGACGTGGTGCATTGCAACGATTGGCACACCGCGGCGGCACCGGCTTTTCTGAAGACCCACTATGCGCGTGACCCGTTCTGGGGTGGCCGGGCCTCGGTGTTCACGATCCACAACCTCGCCTTTCAGGGACGTTACGGTGCCGAGCAATTCGGGCAGACCGGTTTTGACCCCGCGCTCTTCACGCCCGCCTACGCCGAGTTTCATGGGGACATGAACCTGATGAAGATGGCCGTGGTCTTTGCCGACAAGGTCAATACGGTCAGTCCCCGGTACGCGCGGGAGATTCAGACTCCCGAGTATGGATCCGGACTTGACGAGGTTCTGCGCCGCCGAGGCGCGGACTTGAGCGGCATCCTCAACGGGGTTGATTACGGGGTCTGGCGACCGGATCAGGACAGCTATATTGCATCGCCCTACAGCGCGCGCAATGTGAAGGGCAAGGCCAGTTGCAAGCGCGCCCTGCAGCAAGCTTTCGGGCTGCCCGAGTTTGAGGAGATACCGCTCTTCAGTATCGTAAGCCGTCTGACCTGGCAAAAGGGCATCGACCTGTTGCTCGAAGCCTTGCCCGAACTGTGCCGGCAGGAACTGCAGATTGTGGTGCTGGGAAATGGCGATGCGAAAACCGAGTCTGCCGTGCTGGACCGGGTGTCAGCCTATCCCGGTAAGGTGGCGGCGAAACTGACCTTTGACAGCAAGCTTTCGCACCAAGTCTATGCCGGAAGCGACTTCTTCCTGATGCCCTCGCGCTACGAACCCTGCGGTCTGAGCCAGTTATACAGCCTCGCCTACGGTGCCGTTCCGGTGGTTCGCAAGACCGGTGGTCTTGCGGACAGCGTCTACGACTGTAACGCCGTAAACCTCAAGAAGCAGTCCGGTACCGGATTCTCCTTCACCCCCATAACCGCGCCCGCGCTCTCCCGTGCCGTGGCGCGGGCGGTCAAGCTCTTTGCCGATCCGGCGGCGCACCGCGCCATTCAGCGACGCGGGATGGAGGCGGATTTCTCGTGGGGCCGTTCGAGCGCGGCGTACGAATCCCTCTATCACGAGGCCATGGCATCTACATGAGCGCAATAGAACCCCTTGTCCTTGAAAGCAGGTCGCCGGCGGCCACCGAAGCGATCGGCGAAGGGCTTGCTGCCTTGCTGAGCCCCGGGACGACCCTTGCGCTCTACGGCGATCTGGCCGCGGGGAAGACCTGTCTGGTGCGTGGACTCGCGCGGCACTTCGGCGCGCGCGACGCGGTACACAGCCCGACGTTTACGCTCGTAAACGAATACGGCGAGGACGTCCGTCTGCATCATTTGGACCTGTATCGCCTTGGGGGAGCCGAAGAGCTGGCCGACCTGGGCCTTGAGGAAATGGTGGATACCGGCATCTGTGCGATCGAGTGGGCCGAACGGGCGGAGGGAATGCTCCCCAAGCGCCGGGTGGAACTGCACCTCGAACACGCCGGTGGGGACCTGCGCCGCATACGCATCAGCGACCATGGCGTCCTACCCCTGGGCTGGCAGCGCCAGTTCGATGGCCCGGGGTAGTTGCGGCTACTTGCCCACCTGGCGCAGGTAGCCCATCATTTCCTTGATGGACTGGAAGCGTTCTTCCGGTTTCTTCGCGATGCACTTCATGACGATCTGATCCAGCATCGATGGGATACCCTCGATCGTGGCGCTCGGCGGTGCGGGCATCTCACTCACCTGCCGCTGCAACACGTCGCCATCGAGGAAGACCGTCTTGCCCGTAAGCAATTCATGTAGGACCAGGCCCATCGCGTAGATGTCCGACCGCGCATCCGACTCTTTACCCATAGCCTGTTCGGGGGCCATGTAGCAGGGGGTGCCCATGACCACGTTCGTGCCGGTCAGGCGCATGCCCTCGGCCTTGGCGAGGCCGAAGTCCATCAGTTTCACGAGCCCCCCCTTGGCGATCAGGATGTTGTCCGGCTTGATGTCACGGTGAATAATGCCCGCTTGATGGACGGCATCCAGTGCGGAACAGGCCTGCCCCATAACGTTGATAGCTTCGCGTGGTTCCAGGCGCCCCTTGCGCTTCAGGTACTTGTGCAGGTTCGGTCCTTCGACATACTCCATGGCGATGAAGGCCTTGCCATCTTCCGCACCGATATCGTAGATGCTGATGATGTTCGGGTGTTGCACTTTCGCCGCGGCCTTCGCCTCGCGAATGAAGCGCTGCTTGTACTCGTCCGAGCCATCGACCAAGGCCCCCAAAAACTTCAAGGCGACCGGTCGATCGAGCTGGGTATCGAAGGCCTTATAGACCACGCCCATGCCGCCACGGCCAAGCTCCGCCTCCAACTTGTATCGGTTCCGCAGCGAGCTTTCGACCATCGACATCACCGCGGCCTCCTGGCTCACCGCGCCGGATGGGGGCGGGGTGCCCGGGCGATAGGCCCCGTCAGAAGCAGGGGCCATCGAGATCCGGGATTCAATGTTTGAAAGGCGCGTGGAGACATCCCGAAAATCGACATCGACCGTGCGTATCTTCTGCAGGGTCTGCTTGGACTTTTCCAGCTGCCCGATCTGCTCGTAGGCCAGTGCGAGCATCCAGAAATAGTCGATGTTGCCCTTCTCGACCTTGGCCCCCGTGAGATGATTTTCCAGGGTGGCGACACAGTGCTCGTGATCGCCCATCTCATAGAAGCAACGCCCCAGCAGCAGGCGGGACTGGGGATAATTCTTGTTGTCTTCCTGAACCTTCTGAAACTGCGGAATCGCCTTGGCCCATTGCTTGGCATGCACCAGCGCGAAGGCGGCGCCGTAGTGCTCACCCGCCTTGCCGAAGCACTCAGCCGCTTTCATGGCGTCGTTCGCGCGGGAATAGCAGTCGCCCGCCCGCCGAAATTCGCCGGCGCCTTCGTAGGCCATGGCCGCCTCGTTCCAGCGTCCCTTCGACTCGTAGAACTTGCCGCCGATCTCCGCGGCGGCCTTGTGGTTTCCGGCTTCCTTCATGCACTGCGCCGCAAGCTCCAGTTTTCCCGCACGCACATAGAGGTTGCCCGCCTCCTCGAGTCGGCCGCCTTCGCGAAACAGTTGCGCTGCCAGGTCGTCTTTGCCGGCCGCCGCGTAACGCTCCGCGATCTTCTGCAGCAAGAAACTCCGATCCTCCGCGGCGATCTTCTTCTGCGCGCGCGCATCTTCCAGTAAATCATGGCAACGCGCGGCCGCCTCGCCTTGCGCGGCCGGATTGTCATTGCTCTGGCCAAAGAACTCCTTGTAGGTCGCCGCCGCATTGGCATAGCGCTTGGCCGCCATATACGCCGCGGCGGCCTGTCCGAGCGAACCCGCCTTCTCAAAGGCCTGCGCCGCCTGCCGGTGCTTGCCCTTCTCGGTAAAGAAGTGGGCGGCGTCACCGTACTCGCCACTGCGCATGAGGAGACGTGCGGCGGCCACGGTTTTGCCCGCCTTGGCCAGTTCGGCCGCGGCGCGTTTTGGCAGTCCCGCCTTCTTGAACCACTTGGCGGCATCGCCGTGCTTGTTCAGTGACGCGTAGATCTCGGCCACGCGATCATATTGCTTGGCTTTCTTGAGCGGTGCCACGGTGCCCTTCAGATCGGTTTGGGCGTTGAGGGCCTCGCGAAACTGGCCGGGGTCCATCTCTTCCGCACCGCGCGCGTCAGGGGTGAGTTTCTCTTCCTTCTTGACGTACTTGCGGTACGCATGCCGTATCAGGATGCAGACTTCGTAGGCAATCAGCAGCAAGGCGATCAGAAACACAAGCCGCCAGAAGGTCCCGCGCCATCCCGACTCCGTGTCCAGGTTAAACCACGCGCCCACCTTGCCGGTGGGAACGCCGAGTACCTTGACCCAGAACCAGCTTAGATATTCGCGGATCATTTCCATTGCAGCTACCTCTCCCCGGAATCGAGATCTACAGGCTGCATCTTATCGAATCCGCATAGAGCGGACAAGCGGCAGGGGGCGTATCGAATCAGGTTCCGGCCGCGGCCGCGCCGGACAGGCCGTACAAGCGCAGGTAGTGCGCGAAGCGTCCATCCTGAAAGAGTGCTGCACGGCGCTCGGCATCAGAAATGCCCGCGGTTCCCTGCCACAGGGCCAACAGCGAATGAACCTTATCCCATTCACCCAGTTGCGCCCGTACCGCGGCAAGTTGATAGACCGCGTCGAGGTCGAGCAGGTAATGCCGCCGCAGTTGCTCATAGGCCGCGGCCAGGAGGATGAACTCTTCCGACTGCCAGAGCGGAGCGAGGATCGTATTGCGCCGATCCCAGTCCGCTTCCTGGCCATCGAGTTCCTTGAGATACTCCAGCATCGCGGTCTCGTGTTCGTATCGGGCGAAGGCTGCTTCGATGCGATGCTCGACGGGTGTCTGCCCGCGCGCTTCCGTCGCACCGGAAAGGTAGGCAACGGCGGAATTCAGGGCGTGATCCCGATCCCCCAGGCGTGCCTCGGCTTCGAGGCCCGCGAGCACCGCGTCGGGGTTCTCCGGCGCAAGGCGCTGCAACTCAAGTGCGAGACGTTGCGCCGTGCCGGCGCTGGCCTGCGCCCGCGCATGCGCGCTGAGCGGCAGGATCAGAGCGGTCACGGTCCGAATGCCGCCCGGATCACGGGGCACCCGATCCGGCGTGTATATCGGCCAGGCATCGTCGCGGGTGTGGGCTGTCCCCCCGGGATAATGCAGGGTCAGCCCACTGCGGTGTGCCCGCGGCAACAGCCAGGGCGCATCAACCCCGGCAAAGGCGATCGGACGGCGATCGAGATTGGCGGAGACGTAGTCCCACAGGATGAAGGCGTCCAGTTCGGTGCCTGGCGCCGCGTCGCCCGCGGGGGCGTGCATACGCAGATCGTGTTGCCAACGCGCGATTGCCCCCTCGCCGAGGAAGCCCGAATCCGGCAGCAGCCCCGCGCGTTGCAAGCGCTGGTGCCCATAGCCGGTGGCGTCGTACAGCGCCTGCGCCGGAACGATGATGGGGTGATCCGGGCGTCGCTCATGGCGGTGGGCGGCCATCACGAGCGACGTGAGTTCCGGATCATCGACGACCAGGAGGCGGCTTCCCGCACTTTGTGCCAGCAATCCCTGGCCCAGGGTCTCCGCCCAATCGTGGCGGCGGTCTGGCAGGGGCGGCCAGAAGACGGCGAGATACAGCAGGACGGCACGCATGATGCCCCGCGAGCCTTCGCGGAAATACTGGTTCCGCGTATCTTCGGGCTCGGGGTAGAGCTGAAGGGCAATCGCCTTCACCTCATCAGTGAGTCCGCGCTGGCGCTGCGGATCGGACGCCAGCACGATCAAGACTTCCAGCGGATTGATCCGGTGCTGCGGCAGCCCGTGCAGTCCCCAAGGATTGACGATCACGACCTTCTGCCCGAAGCGTCCGGCCCGGGCAACGGGATCCCGGCACCCAGGGACCCGAGCGCACCGCACCCCATCCACCGTCTCGCGTCGCAAAGGAGGCCCCGCGCCCGATGTCCGAAGCCCCGCCCCCCGCCGTCCCGGCCGCCGGGCCCACCGCCCTCGACGCGCTGCACCGGCGCATCCACCGCACGCTCCTGGGCGCCATCGCGGCGTCGGCCCTCGCGGCCGCGCTCGCGGGCTTCGCCGACGTCGAGCCCGCGCTCTCGCAGCCGATCTCCTTCGCCGCCATCGGGCTCGGGCTCGGCTTCGTGGTGCTCCGGC
>JAUIKJ010000133.1 GCA_030430835.1 Candidatus Hydrogenedentota bacterium | reverse complement strand
CTCGGCCTGTTGCACTACCTCCGCAACACCCAGGGCGAGATTCGCTGGCTGCGCATGAACAAGGTGCCCTACACGGATCTCGATGGAAAGGTAGTAGGCATCATCGTCTTCGCCGTCGACGTGAGCGCGCACAAGCGTCTCGAGCGCAAGCTGATGGAACTGCGAACCGAGGAAGAACGGCGCCTGAGTTATAACCTGCACGACGGACTCGGCCAGCACCTCTCCGGCATTCTTTACCTGACCCGGCGACTCGTCAACCACCTGGGCAATCAGTCCGGTCCGGAACAGGCGCAGGCCGCCGAGATCATGACCCTGGTGAAACAATCGGTGGCGTCCGTGCGCGATCTTTCCAAGAGCCTGCGGCCCATCGGAGACGATCCCCGTGCCCTCGCCGATGGTCTCGCGGAACTCGCGCGCAGCACCCGGCAGCGTACCGGCATCGATTGTGTGTTTGAGGAGCGCGGTTCCGTGCTGATGTTCGAGACCGATGTCGCCGAGCACCTGTACCGGATTGCCCAGGAAGCCATCAGCAACGCGGTGCGCCACGGTCGCGCCACGGAGATCCGGGTGGTACTCGAACAGGGCGACGATGAAACGGTGCTCGAAGTGCGCGACAACGGATCCGGCTTCGAAGCTGCGCGCTGGACCCGGGCGCGCTTGCATGGCCGTGATCCTGAAGGCCTGGGCTTGAGCATCATGGAGCACCGCAGCGAATTGCTTGGGGGACGGTTCAGCATCCGTTCGCACCCCGGTGGCGGCACGGTGGCGCGTTGCAGCGTAGAAGTCTAGAATAGACGCCGGAACAGGGGCGAGTGCAATGAAGATAGTTCTGGTGGACGACCATTCCGTGGTGCGCCGCGGCCTGCAGCAGTTGATTGAGGACGAGGCGGACATGACGGTATGTGGCGAGGCGGAAAACGTCGACGAGGCCCTGCGCGTCATCGGTGCGACCCAGCCGGAGGTCGCCTTGATCGACATCAGCCTGCGCGATTCCAACGGCATCGATCTGATTAAGGCCCTGAAGGAACAGCATGCCGCCGTGATCCCGCTTGTCCTTTCCATGCACACGGAAGTCGCCTACGCGGAGAAGGCCCTGCTGGCCGGCGCGAAGGGCTATATCACCAAGGATGCGGCCGACGAGAAGGTGATCGAGGCCTTGCGCAAGGTGGCCGAGGGCGGCCTCTACCTACAGGAATCGATGAAGGAAGACGTGCTGCAGCGGCTGGTCAGTGGTCCGCCGGTGAGCATGGATGATCAGGTCGCTGCATTGAGCAATCGGGAACGCGCCGTATTCCTTGCGATGGGGGAAGGGAAGAACACCCGCGAGATTGGTCAGGAACTGAAGGTGAACCTGAAGACCATCGAGACCTACCGGCGCCGGATTAAGGCAAAGCTCGATATCGACAGCATGAGCAAACTCGCCCATACCGCGTTCGAATACGTTTCGCGTCAGCACGGCATCGACTAGCCCTGGTCCCACCTTAGGCCCCGGAGACCTTACTGAACCCACCGCGCGCTTCACCGCAAGTGGGGCAGGCCCAAGTTTCCGGCAACACGCCAAAGTCGGTCCCCGGCGCGATCCCACCGAGCGGATCGCCGAGCGCTGCGCAGTACTCCGTGAGACAGGCGGTACAACGCCAAGCGTCCTTCTCCCGCTGGGGCCGTGTGTTCACGGTGTCTGGCGCCGGTGCAAGAATCGGCTTCGGCGCGCGCTGCTCGAGGATACCCAGCACCAGGCCCGGCAGCGACTGGGTGTCCACCGATTCCGCAACGGTCTGCAATTCTGCTGCCCGCGCGTCGAGGCCGGCACGTTGGTAGACGGTGAAGCGTGGCGTGCTGCGACGGAAGCGACCGCCGGCGTGGGGGAGCACGCGCACGACAATCTGCGTGTCCGGCGCCGGATCTGTTGCACCCACGACGGCGACCGAGATACCCGTTGCGATGGGGCAGCTTTGTGTCAGTGCGCGGCGAAGTGCTTCGCCGTGTTCCCCCGCACCATGCTCCAGCCAGTGCGTGCGCCACGGCCCCTGATCCATCCGGACCTGATGGCGAACAAGAATGCCCAGAAGTTCGTCGCGCTGCACGGGCGACAGCGCCGGGATCAGAAGCGTCTTCCATGGGGTGAGAGCGAAGCGCGGCAGCCCATGGTGCATCGCCCAAACGCAAATCGCCTGTAGGGAATCGCTGTGCAACTGCCCCCCCAGCGCGGGGACTGAAAACGGCGGAGCATCTTCTGCGTGCAACGGTGCGTAGCGCAGCAGGGGGGGCGCCGCCGCATAGGGCACGGGGGTTAACCACTCGGCGAGGTCACGTTGTATTGCAGGCAATGCGTCCAGGCCCAGTGCGGCATGGCCGGGAGACACGCGTGCTTCCACACGGCGTACCGCCGCTGCCAGGTCGGCCGACCGCAAAGCACCATCGAGCACCGCGAAGGCGCCGTTCTCCAACGCAACCTGTAGGTGCCAGAGATCTTCGGTGGCCGACGCATGAAAGTTGATGCGGCCCAGCGAGGCCGGCAACAGCCGTTGCTCCGGGTCCGCGATGCACACGGACATGCCCGGACGGGATTGGAACGAAGCGAGGATGCCGGCATAGACGCCCTCGCGTACCCAGGCGCGGCCGCCCTGCGCGGGTGCCGTGGTGACGATGTTCGGCGGTAGGTCCGGACGCAGCGGCCAGAGGAGCCGCCCCGGTAGCCGGTTTTTGAGCGCGGCGAAGCCGTCCACGCGGAGTCCCGGTACCACAATCTCCTGGCGTGCGCTCAGTCGCAGGGTGCCGTTGCCGTGCGTCGCGGCGCTCTCCGCGAGCGCACGCAGGGTTGCCGGGGCGAGCATGCCGCCCGAGCTTGGATATAGTGCGGCGATATGTGCGTGCGAGGCCATGGTCTATACCGCCATCACGGCGGCCCGCCGTGCCTTGAGGAATTGCGCCACTTCCGGCCGGCAACTGCCGCAGCCGGCCCCCGCGCCGGTCTGTGCACAGATGGACTCCAGGGAGTCGCAGCCCCCGGCGGCCGCCGCGGCGAGGTTGCCTTCGCCCACCTGATTGCAACTGCACACGAGTTTCCCGCGCACCGGCTCCCGGGCCTTTCCCGAATCACCTCGGAGCAACGTGCGCCGGGTTTCGTCCAGTTCCACCCCGGAGGCGATGAGCGCCCTGTAGGCCGGCAGCGCGCTCGTATCCCCCAACAGCAGCGCCCCCACCAGCCGGTTCCGGTGCACCGCGCATTTGAGATAGACCCCCTCGCGCCGGTCCAGGAAACAGACCTCCTCCCAATCCGGGCCCGCGTCGCGTGGCACGTGCGGCGTGCCGACCACCGCCAGCGCGAGGCCCGGCACCTTCAGAACATTCAGCGCGATGCTGCCGTCATAGCGGGCCCAGGCATCGCCCGCGAGCGCCGTGGCCGCAACCGTGGCCTGCTCCTGCGCGGCGAGGGTCGTGCCGTAGCGCTGGCCCCGAAACTCCGCAATCTCGCCGATGGCCAGGATACGCTCGTCGCTGGTGCGCAGCGCATCGTCCACAATAACACCCTGTCCGCAGCGCAACCCCGCTTCGCGCGCAAGCGCGTCGTTCGGTGTCGTGCCCACGGCATAGACCAGGCAATCGCAGGGGAGATACCGGCCCGCCGCGGTGCGCACGCCTCGAAGGGATTCTTCCGCGTGTACACGGACCACGCTTTCGCCCGTAAACACGGCGATGCCCCGGTCCTCCAGTTCTTCCTGCAACAGGGACGCGGCGGTCTCATCGAGTTGGGCACCCATCAGGCGCGTGCTGCGATGAATCACCGTTACCCTTGTGCCCAAGGCGTGCAGCGCCGCCGCCAACTCAAGCCCCAGCAGCCCGCCCCCAACGATGACGGCGTTGGACCCCGGTCCCGAGCATGCGCGGATCGCGTCGGCATCCGCACGGGCGCGAAGGGTAAAGACGCCGCGCGTCTCCGCCGGCGCGTCCGGCGGCAGGGCGGCGCGGCTTCCGGTCGCAAGGATCAGGGTGTCGTATCCGTGCTCCCGTCCCAGCGAGTCCACCACGCACCGGCGTGTTCGATCGATCGCGACGATACTGACACCCGCGTGCAGTTCAACTGCGAGCGACTCCAGTTCCGCAGGGGTGATCAGGCTCAGGTCCTTCCAGGGCTTCGTGCCGTCGATGAAATCGGGAAGTTGGATGCGGTTATAGAAAGGGCTGCGTTCCTTCCCGAATACCACGACGCGGTCGGTGGCATTCTTCGCGCGGTAGGACTGAACAAACTGGAGGGCCGCGGCCCCGGTCCCGGCGACGACGATGCGGCGCGGCGGCATCTGCACGGCGGAGACGGCGACCGCGGCATACTTGAAGTCCGGCTCCTTGGACCGTGGATCCAGCAGCGGACTGGTCAACAGATTCGCGCGGCCTGCACCCGCCTTGAAGGCCTTGCCCCAGTGCATCGGGAGGAAGACCGTCCCCGGCTTGATCGCGTCCGTTATCACAACCCTTGCCCTCACCTCGCCGCGTTCATTGCGGATACGTGCATTGCCGCCCGCCGTCAGGCCGAGCGTCGTGGCATCGTCGGGGTGCACTTCGACAAAAGGGGTGTCGTGTTGCTGGCGCAACTTGTGCACGGTGCCGGTGCGCGTCATGGTGTGCCACTGATCGCGCACGCGACCCGTGGTGAGCACGAAGGGGTAGTCTTCGCTCAATACTTCCGAACGCTGGCGGAAAGGCACGCCGTGCAGGGTGGCGCGGCCGCTTGACGTGTAGAATTTTCGGTCTTCGAAGAGGCGCGGCGTGCCGGGGTGATCGGCGGTTGGGCAGGGCCACTGAAGCGTGCCTTCGCGGCGCAGACGCTCGTGACTCAGTCCGGAGATGTCGATTGCGGTGCCGCGCGTCAGCGCACAGTGTTCGTCAAATATCGCGGCGCTGTCCGGATAGGCGAAGTGCGCGCCCCAACCCATCTTTTCTGCGAAGCGGCAGAAGATCTCGGCATCGGGCAAGGCTTCACCCGGGGCATCGGCCAGCTGCTCCACGAGACTGACCCGGCGTTCGGAATTGGTCATCGTGCCGGTTTTCTCCAGCCACCCCGCGGCGGGGAGCAACAGGTCGGCATAGGCCGCCGTGTCTGCACGGGCCGAAATGTCCTGCACGATGACAAAGGGCGCGTTCTTCAGCGCCGCCTCGGCGCGTGCCAGGTTGGGAAGTGATACCGCCGGGTTCGTGCAGACGATCCAGATCGCACGCAGCGTGCCGGATTCCAGCGCGTCGAACATCTCGGTCGCGGTCAGGCCCGGCTTCTCGCTGATGCGGTCGACGCCCCAGAAACGTGCGACCTTGTCGCGGTGCACAGGGTTGGCGAGGTCATGGTGCGCGGCAAGGAGGTTGGCCATGCCGCCGACTTCGCGGCCGCCCATCGCGTTGGGCTGGCCCGTGAGTGAGAAGGGGCCCGCGCCGGGCTTGCCAATCTGGCCGGTGATCAACGAGAGATTGAGCAGCGCGAGGTTCTTGTCCACGCCCACAGCGCTCTGGTTCAGGCCCATGGCCCACCAGCTCTGAAAGGCGCGTGCCTCGCCGATCCAGCGCGCAGCGAGCCGCAGATCCTCCGCGGGCACGCGGCAGATCGTAGCGGCGTCCTCCACCGTGCGGGCAAGGGCCGCCTCGCGCAGGCGTTCCACGCCCTGCGTGTGCTGGGTAATGAAGTCGTCGTCGACCCAGCCCCGCTCGAAGAGTTCACGCGTGATCGCGTTGAACGCGGCGACGTCGGTTCCCGGCTGGATCTGAAGGTGGAGATCCGCCAGTGCGCAACTCTGCGTACGCCGGGGATCGATCACAATCACCTTGGTTTCAGGATGGCTTGCTTTCCGCTGCTCCAAACGCCGGAACAGGATCGGGTGGCACCACGCGGGGTTCGCCCCGGCGATGAGAAAGCAGTCACACAACTCGATGTCGTCGTAGCTGATCGGGCAGGCGTCGTCGCCGAGGGCGAGCTTGTAGCCCGCCACCGCCGAACTCATGCACAGCCGCGAATTCGTGTCGATATTGTTGCAGCCGATGAAGCCTTTCATCAGCTTGTTCGCGACGTAGTATTCCTCGGTCAGACACTGGCCGGAGACATAGAAGCCGACGGCCTCGGGACCATGCCGGCGAATGACGCTGCGGAAGACGGCGGCCGCGCGCGTGAGCGCCGCGTCCCAGTCCACGCGCTCCAGGTCGTGCGCACGGCTGCGCCGCATCTGCGGATAACGCAGGCGGCCATCGTGGTTCTGGACGACGTGGTGCAGCGCACGGCCCTTTGAGCAGAGCATGCCCCGGCTGGAGGGGTGCGCGGCGTCGCCGGTCACATGCAGGCGGCCCGCGCGATCGCGGACCGCCGCGATGCCGCAACCCACGCCGCAGTAGCTGCAGGTGGTGCGGATGGACTTTGGAGAAGTATCAGACATCGTAGACTTTCGGAAACGCTTTGAAACGCATCTTGTTACTTCAGTTCACGGTTCGCGCATCTGCTTCCCCTTCGAAGGGGGAGCCCGAAGGGCGGGGGATGTAGGGACGTCGGCATTGCCCTCGCTTCCGAAGCAACTGCCCGGATCTACATCCCCCTAAATCCCCTTTGAAGGGGGACCCAGAGGGCGCAACCTGTACCTACGCTGCACGCGCCAGTGGCTTGGCCGCGGCGAGACGCTCTTCCATGTCCTGCTTCGCGGCAACCTCGTCCGCCGGGCTAAAGCGCACCAGCGTGGTGAAGCCCGCGCAGACCAGCACGAGCACACCGAGGATCATCAGGGCCTGCGGCCAGGTGATCGCTTCCGACTTGAAGAGGAAACCCGCGGTGACTGCGCCGAAGTTGCCGCCCGCGCCGACGATACCGGCGACGGCGCCGAGCGCCTGCTTGTTGATGAAGGGCACCACGGAGTAGGTCGCGCCTTCGGACATCTGCACGAAGAGGCTGAAGACGATCATTGTGCCGAGGGCCAGGGGAAGCACGGTCATCTGGGAGAAGAACAGCAGCGCGATGCCTTCGCCGAAGAGCGCGATGGCGAGCCAGCGCACGCGCCCCTTCAGCCCCCAGCGCTGTCCGAACTTGTCGCCAAACACACCACCCAGGGTGCGCGCGAAGATGTTCATCAGGCCGAAACAGGCGGCTACCGCGCCGGCGGTCTTCAGGCCGAGATCGAAATAGTCGATATAATAGAGCGCGGCGATGTTGTTGATCGTCAGTTCCACACCAAAGCACGCGCCGTAGATCAGGAAGAGCGCCCAGACGCGGTGATCACGGCAGGCCTCGAGGAAGCGGCCCCTGTTCTCCGTGTGCTTGGGCATGAGACCCCGCACGCGCAGTTCCTTGAAATTGCCGTCCGGCGTGTCCTGCGTGAAGAAATAGTAGGCGACACCCGTGAGCATGCAGATGAAGCCGGCGATGAACATGGACGCGCGCCAACCCCAGAATTCCGTCACGCCGAGGGCGAGGATCGCGCTGAAGATCAGCGGCATCACCAGCTGCGTCACGCCGCCACCGAGATTGCCCCAGCCTGCCGTGGTGGCGTTTGCCGTGCCCACGCAATTCGGCGCGAACATCACCGAGGTGTGGTACTGCGTGATCACGAAGGACGCGCCGATCGCACCGATGGCGAGGCGGAAG
>JAUIKJ010000132.1 GCA_030430835.1 Candidatus Hydrogenedentota bacterium | reverse complement strand
CGCGATCGCCGTACTTTACGACGAGATCGCGCACCTGGATGATATTGTCGTCGGATTCACTCATGGCTCAGGTCACATAGAAGAGGAAGGTCCACACCAAATCGACAATGATAATCAGGGAGATGGAGGTCACCACAGACGAAGTGGTCTTCTGGCCAACGCCCTCGGCCCCGCCTTCCACCTGGAAACCGCGGTAGACGCCGACCCAGCAGATCACGAGCGCGAAGAAGAAGCTCTTGATCATCCCGGAGGTCAAGTCCATCATCACCAGCGCATCCGCGGTCGCCTCAAAGTAGGACACGACGTCGATGCCGCTAAAGAAGACCCCCACGGTGAAGCCGCCCAGGATCATGACCAGCATCGCGATGGCCGTCACGCAGGGCACGGCAATCAGCATCGCGAGGAACTTGGGTACGATCAGGAACTTCGTGGTGTTCAGGCCCATCACCTGCAGGGCATCAATCTCTTCCGCCACCTTCATCGTGCCGATCTCCGCGGTAATCGCGGATCCGCTTCGGCCGGTAATCAGAATTGCCGCCATGAGCGGCGCCAATTCACGCAGGGCGGAGATACCAACGAGATCCGCGATAAGAATGGATGCGCCCCATTTCTCGAGGGTGTAGGCGGACTGCATCGCGATGATCACGCCCACGAGATAGCAAATCATGCAGACGATCGGCAAGGAATCGACCCCGTACTTTACGACGTGCTCGACCGTGCTGCGCAGGCGCAGGCCCTTGCCGCGCAGCGGCTGCATCACCAGCCAGTTCGCCGTGTCGACCATCAGCACGCACACGGTTGCCGTGGAATAGAGCGCGTTCAAGGTGACGCGTCCGGTGTATCCCAGCACGGCCGTCATGGTCTAGAGCGTCTCCCGGATGTCGAAGACCGAGTCCAGGCGCGACAATTGCAATACCTTGGCCACGGCGGACGACGGCGCCAGCAGCACAAACGCGCCGCCCTTCGGTTCCATGGCCTTCAGGCCCTCGACCAGCGTGGCAACGCCGGACGAGTCCATGTACGGCACTTCACGCAGTTCGACGGCGAGGGTCCCGCCGCGCTTTGCCGCCTCCAGGATCGCCGTGCGCAATTCGGGTGAGGAGTTCAGGTCCACCTCACCCACGACGCGAATCACCTGCGCGCCCTGTTCATCTGATATTCCGAGTTCCAGTCCCATGGTTATCCTTCCACCATCGCGCGGCGGCGCAAGCGCATGACCACACAGTTGCCCTGCGGCTCCGCAGCGAGAAATGACACGTCGTCAAACGCTTCGTATATCAGTTGTACGCCCAGGCCGCCGGGCGACAAGGTTTCCAGGTCCGGTGTCGCGGCGTCCTTGCGGGCCACGGCCCAGGCGGGTGCGGTCATCCCGTCGTCCTCTACGCGGATCTCAATCCAGTCCGCATCCGCGATCACGCTCAGGGTCAGCACCCGATCGTGGGCGTTACCATAGGCGTGCCGTATCGCGTTTGTACAGGCCTCATCCACCGCCAGCACCACTTCGTTTGCCTTCTCGGCACTCACGCGCCGGTCCTCAACGTACTGCCGCACCAGCCGGCGCACCGCACAAAGCAGCGCCGGGTCGCTTCGGAAGGTCAGTGTGAAATCAGTTTCCATCGCCGGTGTATCGTATTGCCACCATCGTGCAGTCGTCGTGGGGCGTGCCCGGTGCACAGAAGCGGAGTACGTCGTTGTTCACCGCCTCGATCAGCACCTTGGGAACCTGCCCATAGTGGGCGCGCGCCGCTTTCTCCAAGCCGTCCAGATCGTATTCGACAATCGCCGATTCGCCGTCGCCCTCGTGCCGGGTCGACATGCTGCGGGCCTCGACGATCCCGTCCGTATAGAGCAAGAGCGAATCGCCGCGCGCGACATTGAATGTCTCGTCGCGCCAGCCCGCCTGGTTCAGCACGCCCACCGGCGGGCCGGTGGCTTCGCCACGGTGCCCGATCGCCGCATGTCCGATGTGCAGAATCGGGTGGTGCCCGGCGTTCGCGGCGGTCACCACCCCGGTCTCAAGATCGAGTGTCAGGTAGCACAGGGTGCAGAAGATACCGTAGCGGCTTCGGGCCACGAGTTCCTTGTTCAGCGCCTCCAGCACCTTCGACGGTGCCGCTTCCTCGCGGGCGATCAGGCGAAACTCGGCGAGCAACTGCGCCATGGTCAATGCCGCCGGCACGCCCTTGCCGCTTACGTCGCCGATCAGCAGGCCCACGGTGTTCTCGCGCGGCTGGACGAAATCGTAGAAGTCGCCGCCGACCCGTTTCGCGGGCCGGGTCTCGCCATAGACCTGAAAGCGTTTCTCGTTCTCCGGCCATTCCTTGAACAGGAAGCCTTCCTGAATGGACCAGGCCGTGTCGATCTCCTGCTCTATCCGTTGCTTTTCCAGGATCTCCTGATGCATGCGTGCGTTGTCGAGCGCAAGGCCCGCGCTGTTGCCCACCGCCGCAGCCAGCAGCAGATCGTCTTCGGAATAGGATCGATCGGTGCGATCGGAGTCGATATAGAGAATGCCAAGGATCCCGCGCTTTGCGCGCAGCGGCGCACAAAGAATTGATCGTAGTTTCAGATCCAGGATGCTCTCGGACGCGTTCAGTTCGGTATCGTGATCGGTATCTTTATAGAGCACGCTTTCGCCGCCGCGGAGCACGCGGTGGGCAACCGTGCTGCTCACCTGAATCTCGTCCAGACCGGCAGGCCGGATCGTGCCGTCCACGATGCGGTGCACCTGACCGCACTTTGGGCAGGGCAGCAGTTCTTCCGTCGCCCCGGCCAGGAAGATCGCGCCCCGTTGTCCATCGATGGCGCGCATGGTCGTTTCGAGAATCTGGTCAAGCAGGTGACAAGGGTGATAGTTCTGGGCGATGGCATTGACCACCGAGTAGACCGCTTCCAGCAGCGCCGTCTTGCGATCGCCCTCGAGCGGCTTGCCGCGCTCGACGCTTTCGTCGAGAATGGTCTCCTGAAACAGGCGCGAATCCGGCGGCGTGCCGGGTGCGTCAGGCACGTGCTCGACCTCGAAGCGGAATGCGGTCTCGCCGATCTGGATCTGATCGCCGTCTTTGAGGGACCCGCCCAGCATGTTCTTGCCGTTGACAAGGGTACCGTTGGTGCTGCCCAGATCTTTCCAGACAAAGCCGCCATCGCGCGCGCGAATCTCGACGTGACGCCGCGACGCGGCGCTGTCGTCGATCACCATGTCGCAGTCGCGGGTGCGTCCAATGACGAGCGTCGAATCCACGAGAACCCGCTCGCCCTTGCTGTCCAACACAAGATAGGCGCGTAACACCGTATTCACCCCTCCGCACAAGTCCTCCGCGCATTGTAGCGAAGTTGCTGCACAATTGGAACATGGCCCGGTTCCAACCGCACCGCAGGCTGTGGCATGCTGCACGGATGACGATGCAGCGCAGCGTGGCCATCCTGTTGCCGGGTCTGCTCGTGGCGGCGACCGGCGTCGGTGCGGGCGATCTTGCCACGGCGGCCTTCACCGGCAATACCCTCGGCCTCGCCGTGCTCTGGGCGGTGCCGGTGGGCGCACTGCTGAAGTTCGGCCTTACGGAAGGCATCGCACGCTGGCAACTCGCCACGGGCACCACCCTCCTGCAGGGCTGCGTCGCCCATCTCGGCCGGCCCTTCCAGGCCGTATTTCTTTTCTACCTGGTTGCGTGGTCCATCTTCGTGGGGTCCGCGCTGATGGCCGCCTGCGGCGTCGCCTTCCACGCACTGTTTCCGGTCGCCGGTGCGGCGGGCGGGAAGGTGCTTTGGGGCATGGTCCACAGCGTCGCCGGGCTTGGCCTCGTGCTCGCCGGCGGGTTTCGCCTTTTCGAGCGGGTGATGGCCGGGTGTGTGGCACTGATGTTCGCCACGGTCCTGATTTCAGCGGCCCGGCTGCAGCCGGATCCCATGGGGCTGATCACAGGCCTGACCCTCCCCAGCATACCGGCGGCCGGTGGTGCCGGCGTCGGTTGGACCGTTGCATTGATTGGCGGTGTCGGCGGCACCTTGACGGTGCTTTGCTACGGCTACTGGATTCGAGAGCATGGGCGCACATCGCCCGCGGCCCTCGACGCGTGTCGCATCGATCTCGCCGCCGGCTACACCATGACCGCAATCTTTGGCTTGGCCATGGTCGTGATCGGCAGTGCGATGGCGGTGCCCGAGGCGGGCACGGGTGCGGGCCTGATCGCAACCCTGGGCGCACACCTGGAAAAGACGCTGGGCACTGGCGGCAGCACACTCTTTCTCGTGGGCGCCTGGGCGGCCATGTTCAGCAGTCTCCTCGGTGTATGGCAGAGTGTGCCGTTGGTCTTCGCGGATTTCTGGACGGCGGCCGCAGGGGATGATGACACGCGCCGCGCGCGTCGCATGGCGCCCAGTTCGCTGCTTTACCGGGGCTATCTCTTCTTCCTTGCGCTTGCACCCGCCGCGGCGCTGCAATTCGAGTTCCGCGAACTGCAGCGCGCCTACGCCATTGTTGGCGCGGGCTTCATGCCCTTCCTCGCTATCGTCCTGTTGCTACTTAACGGTCGTTCGGCGCTCGTCGGCGACGCGCACCGGAACCGCTGGCGCGGATCCGCACTGCTGCTCCTGACGCTGCTCTTCTTTCTTGGTTTTGGCGCGCTTGAGATCCGGCAGCGGCTTTTCGGAACTTGAGTGCGATTGGAATCGATAACGCCCCCCCTGCGTGTGATAGGATCAGAGACCTGAGGAGGACATTGTTTCATGGCAACCGTGCGAATTTCCGGCGTTCAGATGCGTGTAAAACCCACCAAGGCGGAGAACCTGCCCCGGGTCTTGAACTTGATCGAGCGCAGCGACGCCGATTTTCTGCTCTTCCCGCAGATGAGTCTGACCGGCTACAACAACGACTTCAGCGCCGCGAAGACCAGCGCCGCGTGGGAGGAGATCGCCGGCAAATGCCGCCTGTCCTACACGGCGGCCATCATCGGCACGGGCGCCCACATCGACGGAAAGTGTTACATCCAATCGCGCATCATCAGCGATGAAGGTGAACTCGTGGGCACCTATGAACAGCTCACGCCGACGGAAGCCGACCGCACGTGGTGCACGCCCGGCGAGGAACTGCCAACCTTTGAGCACGCGGGCGTAAAGTTCGGTTGCCTCATTGGCAACGATCTGTGGGTCACCCCGGGCTTCGGCCCCTATCCGGATCGCCGCCTGAGCCACCGCCTGAGCAAAGAAGGCGTCGAGGTCATTTTTCTCAGCCTCAACACCGGGTCCAATCCGGAGTACCGGGTCTGGCATGAAGAGAACTTGCGTCTCCGGGCAAAGGAAGCGGGCTGCTATATCGTGACCGCGAACGCCACGCCCGAATCCGGCGAGGTCAACGCACTCTCCGGGGTCATGTCGCCTGAAGGCCAGTGGGTCGTCAAGTCGGACCCCACCGGCGAACACACCTACTCCTTCGACCTCGACGTGGACTAAGCAAAGAGCAGGCGAAGCGTCTGGCCAACATCGTTCCGCCCTACTACCGCGTCATTCCCGCAGCAGCGGGAATCCACCAGCGCGGGCAAGGGCCTGCGCCGCTGATCATGAACGGTTAGGGCACGAGCTTGGCTACAAACTCCCGCTACACCACCTGCGCCGCCAACTCCGCCTCGCTGACCCACTGCGTGTGGTACCCAATCGGCACGCGCTGCGGAATGATGATGGTCGCCACCGGACCCGCGGCGAGGTCGCGCGCATCCATCACCAGAAGCTCTGACTGGTTGCGACCCTCGTCGTAGAGAAAGGTAATCAGGTAGCCATCGTCCTCCGCACTGCCGCCGATCGCGGGCGCGAAGGAGGCCTCGCCACCCCAGCGCTTCTCGCCATAGGCCCAGGTGCTGGAATCACCGTTCTCCGTGTCGTACTTGATGAGGCCATCGAAGAGCAGTTGCGGCGCGCGCGCGATGCGCGGGTTATAGCTGAAGCGCTGCCGAATCCCGAGCAGGCTATCGTTCGTGCGCGGAAACTCGGACGGCACGTCGTCGAGTTGCTCTTCCTTCACCAGGCCGGTCTTCAGGTTGAGGCGCCAGCGCGTGAGGTAGGGGTCCAACTGCAGGAAGTTCAGGCGCGGAATGCGCTTCGGGTTTTCGCGCGATGCCGGTACCGGGTCGTCGATACGGCAACCCACCAGCACAATCTCATCGCCTTCTTCCCAGGCGTTGATCGTGTGGTACATGTAAAACGCGCCGGTGTCGAACCAGCGAATCGTATCGCCAGGCGCATGCCGCCCGATGACCCCGATCCGCGCGGGCATGCTCCGGTCGAAGACGACCTTGGTCTTCCCCTGCACGAGCAACTCCGGATCCCAGAACATGGGCATATCGAAAAGCAGCGTGTAGTTCTCTGTGATGGCGATGTCGTGTTGCAGCCGCGCGCCGGGCAGTTCGATCGGCGTTTGGTGCGTGATCTCGCCGGCGGCATTGGCCACGCCATAGGTCATGAAGGGCGGCAGCACGGAGAAGTCGAAAAACATCATTTCGCCGGTGCGTGGATCGGTCTTGGGGTGCGAGGCGATGCCGCGCGACAACTGCCCGCAGAAATCCCACTCGCCCAGGGTCTCCAGGTCCGGCAGCCGCAACCGGTGCGCCTTCCCGCCCAGCCACCAGAGCGCGAGCAGTTTCCCCGCGTGGTAATGCAGGTCGGTGTTGCCCGTGTTCTTGAAGGGACCGCCCGGCTGCGTGAAGTCCGGCCGCTCCATGATGCCCGTGTACACCGCCTCCCCCGCCGCTTCCTCCCGCTCGAAGCCCCGCGTCCGCACATAGCGGTTCCGGTAGGTCGCCTTTCCGTCGCGGATGTGCACCGCATGGATCATCCCGTCGCCATCAAACCAGTGGTACCGCCCCTTCGGCGCATGCTTCGGGTTCGGACTGTTCCGCAGGAAGATCCCCGACAGATCCGCCGGCAGCTCCCCCCGCACCTCCAGGTTCTCCGCCGTGATCTCGTTCGAGACCGGCGCGAACTTCCCCTGCAAGTAGGGATTGTCCTCGGCCACTGTCGTGGCCGCCTGCATGTTCACGGGTTCCATCGCGCATCCTCCCCACGCTTTGTAGCTGCTCCGGCGAGTATCGCGTGCGGGAGGAGAGGTGTCAACTACAGGCGTCGCTATCCACCTTCGCGCGTGGGACGAACCCGTTCGCGCGGAAGCCCAAGCGCATCCTGCAGAACCGGCCAGAGGGCCTCGGCGATCAGCGTGTGCCCATAGGAAGTGGGGTGAACAACGTCCCACCAAAGGAATCCCGTGTCCTCCCGGGCGGCGAGATAGGCGTGTGACGCAACGACCGGAACACCGAAGACCTCACCCAAGGCCCGGACACGGCGGTGGTTCGCCAGCACGGAGGGTGGGGAAATCTCCTGAGAGACGGCTTCTTCCACGAGTACAGTGGCAATGCCGTGCGCCTTATTGATCTCCAGAAAGCGGCGCAGATTGTCCTCAAACTTTGGGTTGCGGTGGTCGTTGCAGGACAGGTTGATGACGGTCACCGCCGGGGCGTAACCCAGTGTATGCTTTTCGTAGTCCCGAAGTTGCCCAGTCGAGTTGTCGCCGGACACGGCACCGTTGATTACTTCGAATCGTTCCCCCGGCCGCGCGGCGCGCTGCAACCAGTCGCCCAACACTTCTACAAAGCTCTGACGCTCGT
>JAUIKJ010000131.1 GCA_030430835.1 Candidatus Hydrogenedentota bacterium | reverse complement strand
GGAGGTTGCGGGTCTGCTCGCCGCGGCGCTCGCCTTCGGCGGTGTGAAACAGATCCTGCGGAGTGTGGATACCGTGCTCGCGATCTTGCCATCGCCCCACGCCGACTTGATGAACACGCCGCCGCATCGCCTGCAGCGCCGTCTGGTGGACTTCCGTCACCGCTACGTCACGGGTGCCGAGGTCGGCGATCTGCTGGCAGGTGCGCGCCGCGTCATTCGTGCGCATGGCAGCCTGGGCGCGTGTTTCGGCCAGATGATCGCAGAAGACGACGAGACAGTGGTTCCCGCGCTGACCCGCTTCGTCGCCGCACTGCGCGCTGAGGCTGCACTTCCCAAGAACTACCTCTTGCCCGCGCCCGAGCGCGGCAGTGCCTGCAAGCGCTGGTTCATGTACCTGCGCTGGATGGTGCGGGAAGATGCGGTCGACCCCGGCGGCTGGCCAGGCGTCGCGGCCGCGAAACTGGTCTATCCACTCGACACGCACATGCACCGCATCGCGCGGCGGCTGGAGCTCACCCGGCGGAACACCGCCGATCTCCGTGCCGCCCTCGAAGTCACCGCCGCCTTCCGCCGGGTCGCGCCCGCGGATCCCGTACGCTACGATTTCTGCCTGACCCGCCTCGGCATCCGGAACGACACCGATCCGGAAGCCTTCTTCGCCGCCTGCGGCAAGGCGAAGCGGCGCCGGTCCGGGGTTGGACCGTCCTGAAGCGGCGTTGCTATACTCCCAATCCACGCCTATTTCGCAGGAGACCCTTGATGTTGCGTGTTTTTTCACTCCTTTCTGCCCTGCTTTTTTCCGCTGCCGCCCTCGCCGAAACCCCGGCACGCCGCCACTTCGCAGACCCGGCGACGCCCCGGCTCGAAGTCCGCGAAACGAAGCAGATCGATTTCACGGATCCGGCCGCCTTCACCCTGCTGAATGATGGCTGGCATTCGCCCACCGGCCAGTTGCACAGTTTTGGTGCCGACGGACTTGCGTCCATGTCGATCGACGCGGGTCTCACCCTCAGCGTCTTGCGCCCGCGTGACATGACCCTGCACCTGCGCCTTCAGCCCAACCTGGTGGAACCCCTTGGCGCACAAGAGATTACGATTGTCTGGAACGGTACCCGACTCGGCGTCTGCACCTTCGACCTCGCGGAAAAATGGTCGCCGAAGGACTTCAGTCTCGCCGTGCCGGCCGACGCGATTACCCCGGGCGACAACGAAATTCGCTTCCTGAGTCGCTACGCCATCGCCCAGGGCGAGGCCGGCACCGGGGACGACGGTCGCATCTTCGCCTTCGCCATCTACGCCCTCGCCCTCAGTGCGGATGAGGCGGCCCCTGCCGCGGCCCCGGCGCCCACCAAGGATTCGGAATTGGTGCAGGCCGCCGATACGCGGCTCGTATTCCCGGTGTACCTCGAGGAAGCGGCGCCGATCTCCTTCACCGCGAAGGCCACCCCCGGGGACAAGGCCGTGGCTGCCGTGCTGGTCCACGAAGACACCATGACCGGCGTAAAAACCGAGCGCTTCCCTGTTGACGGCGAGACCCTGGACCTTGGCGTGCGCGGCCCCGGCGCCGTATCGGTGACCCTGGAGTCGCTCGCCGGCCCCACACAATGGGACGCGCCGGTATTGGCGGTAGACGCCCCGGCCGCGTCCACGAACGCCGCCCCCGCCGTGGCGCAGCCGCAGGCGAAGAACGTGGTACTCATCATTCTCGACGCGCTTCGCGCGGATCACATGGGCTATCACGGCTACCCGCGCGATACGACGCCCTTTATCGATTCGCTTGCCGCGGATGGACTGGTGTTCCCGGAGATGTACTCCGCCGCGTCCTACACCTTCAGTTCGACCTTCTCGCTGGTCACCGGCTACTACCAATTCCAGCACGGTGCCAAGCGCGCGCCGGAGCTGCCGTCGCGCACGCTGACCCGCTTTCCCAGTCTCCTGCGCGATGCCGGCATCTTCACTGCGTGCATCGCGGCGAACCCGAACCTGAACAGCAAGAACGGCACGGTGGCGGACTTCGATCTCTTTGAGAATGCCTACGAAGGTTTGCGCGACGACCCGCAGATTCCCAAGGGCAAGTCGATGCAACAAGCACTCAAGGGTGACCCCGGCATGGTGACGCGCAAGGCCGAGGAATTCCTCGATGCGCACGGCGATGATCGCTTCCTGCTCTACACGCACTACCGCCCGCCACACCACCCCTATTACGCCATCGCGCCCTGGTTTGAGTACTTCACGCGCGACCCCCTCGACCGCATGCCCGGAATTACCGTCGCGATCAACAGCGTCAACGTGCGTACCGCGCCGATTACGGACGAGGCGCGCAAGCAACTCGTGGCCCGCTATGACGAGAATCTGCGCGTGGCCGACGAGGAAGTGCGCCGCCTTCACGCGAAACTCGAGGCACTCGGAATCGCGGACGACACCGCGATCATCGTCACCTCCGATCACGGCGAGGCCTTCATGGAGCATGGCCTGCTCGCGCACGCGCTGAGTTCCTACAACGCACAGGTACACGTGCCCCTGATGATCTACGTGCCCGGCGCCGATGGCGGTCTCGCGGAGCAGGTGGGCGGCGTCGCCAGCACGGTCGACCTGTACCCCACGCTCTGTGGCCTGCTCGGCGTCACGCCGCCGGAAGACCTGCCCGGCCGCAATCTGCTGGCCGCGCCGCCGGTCCACGATCCCGGTGCCGTACGCGCCCTGGCCGAGACCAGCGGCGATCACATCCCGCACCAGGGCTGGTTCTTCGACCGCTACAAACTTGTGCGCAACGACTACCGCCACGGTGTCGAGGTCTATGACCTTCAGCACGACCCGACGGAGCAGCATGACCTCGCGACTCAATTTCCGGTACTCGCAGACTTCCTGCTCGCGAATGCGCTGCATTGGCGCGACGCGAACACGCTGGATGTAGAACGCGAGACCTCGACGGGCGACCAACTCGACGCCGACATGATCGAACAACTGGAAGCACTGGGCTATGTGGAGTAAGTTGACCGCCCGGTTTGTCGTGCTCGCCTGCAGTCTCGCCGCGGGGCCCATCGCCGCGGGTCAGGAAACGGCCACGCTTTGGGACTCCGGCACGCCCCACCTCATCCGCGAAGAAACACGCTACCTGGACTTCACGCAAAGCGAGGCCTATGCGCAGCTCGGCGAAGGATGGCACGACGCGCTTGGGCGCACCCACAGCCTCGGCGCGGACAACGCCCTCGGCGCACTCTCCATCGTCAGCGACCTCAGCGTTCGGGTTCATCGACCACGCGACCTTTCGCTGCACCTGAGGATCATGCCGCGGCCGGCGCCGGATTTGGGCGACCAGCGCATTACCGTCGCCTGGAACGATCATCCCATCGGCACCCTCGCCTTCGACGCCAAACAGGGCTGGACCACGATGGACTTCGAGCTGGCGGTGCCGGCTGCAGCCGTGACCTACGGTGTCAACACCATTCAGTTCCTCAGCCGTTATGCGGTTTCCGCCAAAGAGATCAACGCCGGAAATGATCCCCGCGTCTACGCCTTCGGGCTCCACCACCTCGCGATTGCGGAACCCGGCGCCGTGGTGAGCCGCGACTCGGAGGCAACGCGATGGGAAGACGAGCGCATCGTGCAAGCCCCCGACTCGGAACTCGTTTTCCCGCAGTATCCGAAAGGTGACGGTCCGGTTCAGGTGGTGGTCGACGCGATCGAAGGACCAGGACAGATTGAAGTGCGCTGGGATCACTTTGGCGCCGTGCATCGCGAAGTCTTCGAAGCGGATGCGAGTGCCGATGTCCGTATTACGCCACCCAGCGATCGTCCATTCGCCGTGGTGTTGCGCGCCGCTTCGGAACCCGTGCGCTGGGCCCGGCCGCGGATCGCGGGCGTTGCTCCCGCCGCACCCGCAACGCCCGCGCCCGAAGCCACGCCGCCGCAGGTCGACAATGTGATTCTCGTCATATTCGACGCGTTGCGCGGTGACCGCGTCGGGTATGCGCCCTATCCGCGCCCCACGACCCCGTTTCTCGATACGCTCGCTGCACGTGGACGCGTTTTCCCGAAGGCCTATTCCACCGCCCCCTACACCTACAGTTCGACCTGGTCCCTACTGACCGGGCTCTTTCCCTTCCAGCACCGCGCTACGGAACTCCCGCGCAAGCCGCCCGCCTCCGTGCCGCGCCTGCAGCATTGGCTCACGGCACAAGGCGTGCGTACCGCGTGCGTCGCGGCCAACCCGTACCTCACGCCCGGCACGGGTATCCCCGATGGCTTCGACCATTTCTCCTCCGGCCTCGAGAATCTTCCATCTGCAGACAAGGCCCGCATGAGTCAGGGCTTCCAGAAAGCGCTACAGGGCGACCCCACGCTCGTGACCGAGGCCGCGACCGAATTTATTCAGACCAACGCGGACGTCCGCTTTTTTCTCTACGCGCACTATCGCCAGCCGCATGCGCCCTACTATGCCACGGTTCCCTGGTACCACGCCTTTGCCACGGCGCCGGGAGAAGTCTTTCCGGCCCACGGTACCGCACTTCGTCAGGTTACCCTGAGTAAGCGCCCTCTCCCGCGCGAAGCATTGCAGCATCTCAACGCGCGCTACGACGAGAACCTGCGCGTGGCCGACGCGGAACTCGAGAAACTCTGGGGCATCGTGAAGGAAAAGGGATTGACCGGCCGGACCGCGCTGGTCTTCACCTCGGATCATGGCGAGTCCTTCATGGAACACGGGATCCTCTCGCACAGCCAGACGGTCTACAACGCCGAGACACACATTCCACTGATGATTCTTCTGCCCGAAGACACAGAAGACCGCCCGCGCACCGTACATCGGGTCGCGAGCACGGTGGACATCTTCCCCACGATTTCAGCGTTGTTGGGCATTGCGCCGCCGGCGGACCTGCCCGGCCGGAACCTGCTCGCGCCGCTGCCCGAGATCGACACGGGTACGGTTCGGGCCATTGCCCAGTCAGAACCTGAATCCATGCCCTGGGAAGGCTACTACTTCGATCGCTACAAACTGATTCGACACCGCCATCGTTTTGGGGTCGAACTCTATGATCTGGAAAACGATCCCGAAGAACGGCGCAATCTTGCGCCGGTCTATCCCGTACTCACCAACTACCTGCTTACCCGGGCTACAGCCTGGAAGGCCGCCAACGCCCGCGAGGCCGAAGCCGGGGAACAAAGCGACGCGCTCGACGAGAACATCGTAGAACAACTCGAGGCGCTGGGCTACGTAAATTGATTGCCTGCGGGCCGTGCCCGTACCATGCGGCCTTCGCCGGAAACGGCGGCAGGAGGTTAGGGCCATTCGTGTCTCAATTTTAGGTCTGGGCTATGTCGGGGTGCCGCTCGCGGTAGAGTTTGCGCGCGCGGGGCTCGACGTGACCGGCGTGGATATTTCCCCGGATCGCGCCGCGCTGATCAATGCCGGACGTTCACCGATCCCGGACGTGCCGGAAAATGCCGTGGCCGAGTTTGTGCAGGCAGGACGCCTCCGCGCCACCGCCGACTTCTCGGTGCTGGGCGAGATGGACGCCGTCTGTATCTGCGTACCCACCCCTCTGCGCAAGAGCGAAGATCCCGACATTTCCTATATCGTGCATGCGGTGGACCGTATCGTCGAGCAGCTCCATCCCGGCATGCTCATCGTGTTGGAAAGCACCACCTACCCCGGCACCACGGAAGAAATCGTGCTGCCGCGCCTGGAGGCCACGGGGCTGAAGGTGGGCCAGGATTTCTTTCTGGCCTTCTCCCCGGAGCGCGTGGACCCGGGCAACCAGACCTACTTCACCCGAAACACGCCGAAGGTCATCGGCGGCGTGACGGCGGCGTGTACGGAGAAGGCGGCGGCCCTGTATGGACACGCGGTGGATACGGTGGTGCCGGTGTCGAATGCAAGTACAGCGGAGATGGTGAAGCTGCTGGAGAACACCTTCCGCGCGATTAACATTGGCATGGTGAACGAACTCGCACTGATTTGCGACCGGCTGGGCGTGGATGTCTGGGAGGTGATTGATGCCGCCAAGACGAAGCCCTTCGGCTTCATGCCCTTCTATCCCGGTCCCGGTCTCGGTGGCCACTGCATCCCGATCGACCCGCTCTATCTCTCGTGGAAGATGAAGACGCTGAACTATACGGCGCGCTTCATCGAACTGGCCAGCACGATCAATGCAGGCATGCCGCCGCACGTGGTGGAGAAGATTACCGACCTGCTGAACCGCGCGAAGAAGAGCGTGAACGGCAGCCGAATCCTCATCCTCGGCGTGGCCTACAAGCCGGGTGTCGGCGATACACGTGAGTCGCCCGCGCTGGACATCATCGGCCTGCTGCGGAAGAAGGGCGCGGAAGTAGCGTATGCGGATCCCTACGTCCCGAGCCTTGCCATCCTCGGCGAGACGCTGCTGCCCTACGACTGGAAACAGGGCGTCGGCGACTTTGATCTCGTCGTGGTCGTGACCAACCACAAGGACTTTGACTACGCCCGCATCCTTCAGGAGACCGGGCTCGTTTTCGACACCCGTAATGCCACCGCCGGCCTTCCGATCCCGGCAGGTTGCACGGTGGAAAAGCTCTAAGGCCACGCGACGGCAGCGGCCATTTAGGACGCGGCCGTCAAAATTGGGTATAATTGGAGTCCGTTCCCTCATTTTCCTTGGGAACGTCTCTCATTGGGGTGGATAAGCCAACGGATAAGGGGTAGTTAGACATGGCAAGCAATAACGCGCCACGCGCGCTGGTGACGGGTATCACGGGACAGGACGGCTCCTATCTGGCGGAGTTTCTGTTAGAGAAAGGTTACGAAGTCTTCGGCATCATTCGCCGTTCGAGCACGGAAACCTTCGAGCGCATCAACCACCTGACCGACAAGATCGAGCTGATTCAGGCGGACCTGACGGACCAGGTTTCGATGATCGAGGCGATGCGCCAGGTGAAGCCGCGCGAGGTCTATAACCTCGCCGCGCAGTCCTTCGTACCGACCTCGTGGAACCAGCCGATCCTCACGGGCGACGTAACGGCGCTGGGCGTGACGCGCGCGCTGGAAGCGGTACGCATCGTGGACAAGGACATTCGCTTTTACCAGGCCTCGTCCAGCGAGATGTTCGGCCACGTGCGCGAGACGCCGCAGACGGAGCTGACACCCTTCTATCCGCGCAGCCCCTACGGCGTGGCGAAGGTCTACGGCCACTGGATCACGGTGAACTACCGCGAAAGCTACGACCTCTACGCCTGCTCTGGCATGCTCTTCAACCACGAATCGCCGCGCCGCGGCCTCGAGTTTGTCACGCGCAAGATTACTTACGCGGTGGCGCGCATTAAGTTGGGCCTGCAGGAAGAGCTTCGTCTCGGCAATCTCGACGCCAAGCGCGACTGGGGTTTCGCGGGCGACTACGTCCATGCCATGTGGCTCATGCTGCAGCAGGACACGCCGGACGACTACGTCATCTCCAGTGGCGAAACACACAGTGTCCGTGAGTTCTGCGAAATCGCCTTTGCGCACGCCGGACTCGACTGGGAGCAGTTCGTCAAGATCGATCCGAAGTTCTACCGCCCGGCGGAAGTGCAGTTGCTTCTGGGCGACTGCAGCAAAGCCAAGGAAGCCCTCGGCTGGGTGCCGGCGCACAGCTTCCGCGACCTCGTTGAGATGATGGTGGATGCCGACATCGCCAAGGTGAAATCCGAGATGGCGCACGCAGCCACATG